>JACPZF010000052.1 GCA_016195615.1 Candidatus Gottesmanbacteria bacterium
GGCTTTCAACCGGATAAGCGCTATGGGTGATGTGGTAAAATATCCTTTAAGAAGATGTTTTTCATCATCGGACAGGTTAATGCGTATCACTCTTTTAGGATACTACAAAACCTGACATTTCGTTTTTAAAGAGCTATATAATCTAATGTTAACGCCAAATATAGCTGGTTTCTTACTTCACCCACTGATCCTTTGGCTATTTTTAAAAATCTGTGGAACTCGTTAATCCGTAACCCGTTAACCGTCGTTGTCTTGATCCATTCTGATCTCTTGATTGTCGAGTTTTCACGCCCTAAAATGGCTTGGCTATGCAACAGCATCCTGTCCCGCAAAATGTCGTCAGTTTTCAATTCAAGTTAATCGGCGACATGACGGTTCGGCAATTCGTATATCTCGCGGGTGGTACTCTTGTAGCCTACATGGTTTCAAAAACAATTACCAATGACTTTATTAAATGGCCTCTGGTTTTCGGCACTTTCGGCGCCGGTTTTGCCTTCGCTTTCATGCCCATTGAGGACCGGCCGCTCGATCGCTGGGTGGCTAATTTTTTTAAAGCCGTTTACGCGCCGACGATGTTTTTATGGCGAAAAACGAGTGATCTTCCCGAAGTCTTGCAGCCCGCTATTTCCGCCATCCCCCGTTCGAACAGCACTATTTTAAGAGGCGGGGTCGATAAACAAACGATGGAAGAATACGTCCAGTCACTGCCAGAGAAAACCCTCTCCGGTGAAGACGCCAAGGAAGAATTAATTATTAAAGGGATTATTAAAAACCTCAAAACCGAATACGGCGGCAAAATTAAAGGTGAAGAAATAATCTCGGGAGAAAGCACGGTTATGGCTTCGGTGGCGCAAGTTGCGCCAACGCCAAGTCAAGTCGCACCCGTAGATTTATCCTCACTTACTCCTTCGCCTGTTAACTCCATAAATACTAACGTTTTGCGGCCTAAAGACCAGGAAAAGCCTCTCGCGGAGGAAATCGCAACTTCCTCTTTTCCCAAAGAAAAAAAGGCCAAGATGGAAGTTTCCGAAATCAAAATCCCCCATGAGGAAGAAACAATTACTACTAAAGACACCAAGGGTTTAGAAAAAAAGATTGCCAGTTTGCAAAATGACATCCAAAATTTAAACGAGGCAAAAGATAAAAATGCTGATAAAGAGAGCCAAAAACTGGCAGATTATTTAAAAACACTGCAAGGCCAACTAACGAGCGCTCTTTCGGAAAAACAAACTCTCCAAGAGGAGTTAACTAAAGCCAAAAAGCAGGCCGAGACCAAAAAACAAGAAGAGGTTTTAGTGGCGACCGAAACCATGCAGGTTGAAAAAAAGGCCTCGACGACGGTCAAGTTTGTTCCCTCCCAAATGTCCGCCCAGGTTGGCGTCTCGCAACCGACCATACAAAATATCATTTCCGGAATTATTAAAGACCAAACCGGCGATTTTATCCCCAATATTTTAATCGAGATTAAGGACAAAGACGACAAAACCGAGCGGGCCCTAAAAACTAATCGTCTGGGGCAATTTTCCATCGCCACTCCACTTGATAACGGCGTTCATACAATCCATTTTGAAGATCCGAGAAATCTGCATCAGTTTGATATAATCGAAGTAACGCTAACCGGCAATATTTTCCCCGCGATGGAGGTTCGGGCCAAAAGCCAGAAAGATACTGAGAGGGAGAAATTAAGAGAAGCGCTCTTTGGCAAGCAAACAAATTAATTTAGAAATTAAAAATTAAAAATTAAAAATTTTCGTATGATACCTGCCCAAGTAGCTGTTAAATCATCAACCCAGGATTTTATTGAGATTGAAGACATTCAAGATGATCTGATCGTGTTAAAAGATGGTTCGTGCTGTCTGGTTATAAAGGTCAACGCCGTTAATTTCGGCTTGTTGTCAGAGCCCGAACAAGAGGCTCTTATCTACTCTTATGCCGGCCTTTTAAATTCTCTGTCCTTTTCCATCCAGCTGACGATTAGGAGTAAGCGAAAAGACATCACTTCCTATTTAAATCTCTTAAAAGACGCGGAGGCCAAACAGCTCTATGGCCCGCTCAAGGAACAGATTAAAAAATACCGCCAGTTTGTGGAAACGACAGTTCGGGTTAATAATGTTTTGGATAAAAAATTCTATATTGTTATTCCTTTTTCGCTTTTAGAAATGGGTGCGGTTAGCGCCGTGGGGTTATTTAAAAAGAAAAAAGGCCTACCATACCCCAAAACGTACATTTTGGAACGGGCTAAAACTACGCTTTATCCGAAACGCGACCATCTCTTTCGCCAACTCAACCGCCTGGGTTTAAAAGCCCACCAGCTAACCACGCCCGAGTTAATTCAGCTTTTTTATGATATTTATAATCCCGGCTCGCAAGGAATGGAAAATATCGGCGCGGTTTCACCCAGTCTCACGACACCGATTATTGAAGCAACTGAAGAGGTGCAGAAAAAAATAGCAAATCAAATGAATCAGGAATCAAGGAATTTTACGGCTGATAAACAGACAGCCAAAATTTCTAACCCGCTAACTCCTGAACCCGCTAACTCGTTAACAGAACCTAGGCCGTCAGAAGAGTCATTATTGCCGATACCAAGCGATGTCTTGCTCGAGGAGAAAATATGAAATTTGCCATGCCCAAAATCACTAATCCTTTTCGCCTTATCAAAAAACCGACCGATACCGCTGGGCGCGAAATTCCACCGGAGAAAGTAAGTCCGGAAGAGGTTTCTCAGCTCGTCGGACGAGGAATTACCTCGATTAAAGATATTATCGCGCCTTCGGCCATTGAAATCGATTTCGATCATTTAAAAATCGGCAGTGTCTATTTTCGCACGCTGTTTGTCTCCGGCTATCCGCGTTTTGTCAACGCCAACTGGCTTTACCCTCTGATTTCCTTTGACCATTCGCTCGAGATTGCCATGTTTGTCTATCCGCGGGATTCCAAGGAAATTCTCGATAATTTAAAAAGAAAAATCGGCGAGATGGAAGCAACCATTCAGTCCGATACCAAACGGGGCCGCGTCATTGATCCGGCAGTCCAGGTCGCCTTAGATGATGCTTTAGGCCTACAGCAACAGCTGGCCAAAGGCTCTGAGCGCTTCTTTCAGCTTGGCCTTTATGTGACCATTCCCGCCGATTCGATTGAGGAGTTAGAACAGGTGACCAAACAGGTTAAATCGACCCTGGGAGCGCTTTTAATCGTGGGTAAAAACGCCACGCTCCAGATGGACGAAGCCTTTAAAACGACTATACCTATATGTACTGATAAGCTTATGGTGACAAGAAATATGGACACGACCTCGCTCGCGACGACTTTTCCGTTTACCTCGTCCGAGTTAACAGCCAACGAGGGAATTCTCTACGGTATCAACGAGCATAACGACAGCCTGATTATTTTTGACCGCTTCACTTTGGAAAACGCTAATTCAGTTGTCCTGGGTAAAAGCGGGGGCGGAAAAAGCCTGGAGAAAAATACTATAGTACTTATAAAAGACACAAATGGGGCAGTAAAATTAAACACTATAGGACATATAGTAGATGAGCAAATGTCCCAAAACCCAGTAGTAATCATTGATGAGGGGATTGAGGGGGTGATTAATCCAAAATTGGAAGTTTTTACTTTCGATAACAACCTCAAAAGCCAATGGGCAAAGGTAACTGTGGCGGCAAGAAAAACTTTTTCCCGAAGAAATCGTCTTTACCGCATCACCACTAGTAGTGGACGAGAAATTACCGTAACTGCCGATCACAATCTAGTGGTTTTGAGAAACGGAAAAGTAAGAACAATGCGCAGTGAGGCAGTAAAAATCGGAGAAAGAATTCCTTTGTCGAAAATACTTCCTGAACCTCAAGATTGTCCCACACTGCTGAAACCAGCACTTATTTTGCCGGAATGGCCAAAAAATCTTCCGCAGCAAATACATCTTGGCCAAAATCTTTTACATCTTCTAGGTCTTATAACCAGTGAGGGATTAATTCGCGAAAAGCTTCTAAGAGTTTTTAACATCGACCGTGAAATTCTACAGGTAATTAAAAACGGAGCAAAAACCATCGGGGCCAACACGCATGCCTTGCGGAAAAATAAAAAGATTATTGGCTATGGTATTACGCCTTTTTATTTTGCCAAACTATTTACCGCTTTGGGGTTGGGTGGTAAATCAGGAGAAAAACGTATTCCTCCTCTTCTTTTTTCTTTATCCAACCAGCAAGTGGCGTTGTACTTGCAAGCGTACTTTGAGGGTGACGGAACAATACATAAAAACGGCAAAGTTTCTGCTACTTCAAAATCAAAAGAGCTTATTTCTGATCTTTGTTATCTATTTCTTCGATTTGGTATTGTCGGCAGAATCCGCAAAAAATTCAAACGCGCCACCAATTCTCAGCATCAAGGAGACTACTATTATGATCTTGTTGTTTCCGGAAAAGAGAATTTAACCTCGTTTACCCAACATGTTGGTTTTCTTACAAGAGAAAAAAATGATAAATTACAACGATTTTTAGTCAGATCGGCCAATACTAATATTGATACTGTTCCAACTCTTGGGCCTGTTTTGCAAAAAATTTATCAGACTCTCTTTAGCCCCGTTGCCGTAAAAAGTCCAACCAATTTTTCTCCTCTAATGAGAGGGTTTTTTGCTCCTTCTCGAGATGAACTTAAAAAAATAATTGCTGCGGTTGAAGAAAGAATTGATAGTCTCAAAGTCATGCGTGACAATATTCTTTTCTTAAAAAGACTTCCCAATTTTGACCGATTGTGTAGCAGGTGTGCCTCTAAACCAAAATTAAATCATTTGCTTTGGCAGAATTTGGGTTACTCCTGGCAGTTAATGAAAAAAAGAGAAGTTATTCCGGGAATTATCAATGTTTTGCGGGCGTATCAAACCGTGAGCGGAGAAACTATTGCTATACCCGAGGTCAAATATATCCTCCGCGAAACTTTTTCTAATCTGGGAATTTCTTTAGAAGACTACGACGATTCTCTGTATTCTACTGTTGCCTACCGAAAAAATGGCGATACTTCTTATGAAAGAATTTACCGTGCCAGTCAATTTATTAGCAGCCGTTACCGCTCCACCCAGCTAGAACTTCGTCATGCCCAAGAAAAATTAAATTATCTTAAGCTTTTGGCCAATTCCGATTTGTTTTGGGATCCTATTGCTAAAATTGAGAGAATTAAACATCGGGAAAAATATGTTTATGATTTAACTGTTGACAATGAAGTTTTCTTGGCGGGAACGGGCGGAATGTTTGTTCACAACTCCTATTTGATTAAGCTTGAAGCAGTCAGAACCTTAATGTTTGGCGCGGAAGTAATTATTATCGACCCTGAGGCAGAATATAAAACGCTTTGCGACGCCATCGGCGGCCAGTATATTTCTTTTTCCTTTAATTCTAATTCCAAAATCAACCCTTTTGATCTCTCGGGAGTCTATGAAGAGGGTGAAAACGAGCTGGGCTTAAAAATTCTCTCGCTCCATGGCTTGTTTCGGGTGATTATGGGAAATCTTAATCCTTCGGAAGACGCTTTGCTGGATCGGGCCATTATTTTAACCTATAAACAAAAAGGCATTACTCCCGATCCGGCGACGCAAAAAAAGGAACCGCCTTTGATGGAAGATTTATATAAAACCTTAATCGGCATGGAAGATGTTGAGGCTAAGGGCCTGGCTGATCGCATCGAAAAATTTATTAAAGGCTCGCTCTCGGGTATTTTTGACCAAAAATCCACGGTTGACATTAAAAACACTTTTACCGTTTTTTCCATTAAGGAATTGGAAGATGAATTAAGACCAATCGCCATGTATATTATTCTCGACTACATCTGGACCCGGGTGAAGCGCGATTTGAAAAAGCGGCTTTTAATTATCGACGAGGCGTGGTATTTGATGAAGTATCCCGATAGCGCGACTTTTGTTTATTCCATTGCCAAAAGGGCCAGAAAATATTATTTGGGATTAACGACGATTACGCAAGATATTGAAGATTTCCTCGCTTCTGATTATGGCAAGGCCATTGTCAACAACTCCAGTATTCAAATACTCTTAAAACAAAGCCCGGCGGCGGTGGATATGGTGGCAAAAACCTTTTATCTCTCCGAGGGCGAAAAACATCTCCTTTTGGCTGCTGACGTGGGAGAGGGACTTTTCTTTGCCGGGCAATCGCATGTCGCTATTCGCGTCGTCGCCTCGCCCGATGAACATAAACTAATTACCAGCCGGCCCGAAGAACTAATTGCCATGCAAAAAGAAAAAGAAGCGAAAATAGCTGAACAAAAGTGAAAAATCAAAATTCAAATGTCAAAAGTACAAGTCAAAACTTAAAAGTGTTCATAAAAAAACTTTTGACTTTTTATTTGTATTTTTGACTTTTGCCTTTTAACTTTTGAATTATTTATATGGCTTTTCAATCTTTTACCTCCATCCAAACCGTTGTTTGTCCCAGCTGTCAGGGTACAGGCTGCCCTGAGTGTCAAAATTTTGGCGTTTACGCCCTAAGCGGCGATCGCACCATAATTTTTTCTCTTCCCGCCTTCCTCGATTTGCAAAAAAGGAAACAGACGAAAATAGTTTTTTTGGCAAAAAGAATTGGTCTTCTTGTTTTGGGAGTTGTTACTATCAGTATTCTTTGGTCGATTATTAATAAATTTTGATTCCGGTCGCCGTTCGTCATTCTGGGGACGAGCGTAGCGAGGACTCCAGAATCGATTCTGGACAAGCCAGAATGACTGATGCTATATGCCAAACAACACTTTGGATCTGGCCAAACTTTATAGCGATGAGGCGAAAGAGATTTTGGCCCAAACATTAATCTCTAGCGCCAGTCTTGATCTAAGCCAAGCAACGCCTTATCAGCTGATTAAGGTTTTGCTTAAGGATAAAGACGTCAATTCGCTTCTGCTTTCCTTGGGGCTAGAAGAAAAGCTTTTTCAAAACCTGGAAAAGGGAGAAAGCATGGTTAAAACAATGAAAATAGAACGCGTCTCCTTTTCTTTGGAGCTAAAAAAAATTATCTTCTTCGCCTATCAAGAAAGTTTACTTTTCAACCGCCCCAGTGTGACCAATCTTGATCTTTTTTTGGCCTGCTCGGCGTTTTTGCCGTCATTTGATGTCGAAAAAGCGAGAAAAAGCGCGGTCGGAATTTTAGGCGGCAAAGAGGATACCCAAATAACGCCAACCCTTGATCAATTTTGTCTTGATTTAACCAAAAAAGCCAAATTCGGCCAGCTTGACGAAGTCGTCGGCCGCGAAGCGGAAATCGAACAGGCCATTAGAATATTAGCCCGCCGTACCAAAAGCAACGTGGTTCTTCTGGGCGAAGCGGGGGTAGGTAAAACCGCGATTGTCGAGGGCCTAGCGCAAAAAATTATTGCCAAGCAGGTACCGCCAATTTTAAAAGACGTTCGCGTTCTCTCCTTAAATTTGACGCAGATTATGGCGGGAACGGAATACCAAGGGGAGCTCGAAAAACGCTTCACCTCCCTTTTGGAAGAAGTAAAAAAGGGTGGTAGCGTCATTCTTTTTATCGACGAATTACACATGTTAATCGGCGCCGGGGGCATGGCTGGTTCAATGTCGGCGGCTAATATTTTAAAGCCGGCCTTAGCGCGCGGTGAGATACACACTATTGGCGCCACGACTCCAACCGAATACCGTCAATATATTGAAAGAGATCCAGCGCTTTCGCGCCGATTTGAGCCCATTTTTGTCGCTGAACCCGATACGGAAACCGCCACCAAAATCTTAAGCGCGGTCGCCAAAAAGCTAAGCACTCACTACCAGGTAAATATTGACCCCGAAGCAATACAGAGCGCGGTTTTATTGTCGCAAAGATATCTTACTGACCGCTATCTGCCTGACAAGGCGATTGATCTTTTAGACGAAGCTTCGTCGGAAGCAAAAATCAATAATAAACCAGAGGTACAAAAAGATGATATTCAAAGAATTATTTCTCAAAGGACCGGGATTCCTTTAACCAATTTAACCACCGAAGAATCGCAAAAACTTTTAAATTTAGAGGCTGGGATTAAAGAATATATCATCGGCCAGGACCAGGCTGTGACCGCGGTTTCCGATGTGATTAAAAGAGCACGCGCTGGGCTCAAAGACCCCAAAAGACCGCTTGGATCATTTCTGCTTTTGGGCCCCACTGGTGTTGGTAAAACCGAACTCGCTAAAGTTTTAGCCAAAGTCGTTTACGGCAATGAAAACGCCATGGTGCGGCTGGATATGAGCGAATTTACTGAAAGCCACACCGCCGACCGCTTGGTCGGCGCGCCGCCTGGCTACGTCGGCTACGAAGAAGGCGGCCAATTAACCAATCCGATTCGGCTTCGTCCTTATTCTTTAATTCTTTTAGATGAAATCGAAAAAGGCCACCCTAAGGTTTTTGATGTTTTTTTGCAAATTCTCGAAGACGGCCGGCTGACTGACGCCCAAGGACATACGGTCGATTTTAAAAATACCATTGTCATGATGACGTCAAATATCCAGGTTACCGAATATGTCGATCAGAGCGAAAAAGACGAGAAAAAACGTCGCGACCAAATCATGGCGGCGCTCACTGGTACTTTCCGGCCGGAATTTTTAAACCGCATCGACGAAATCATCTTGATGAATCCGCTAACCAAAGGGGCGATTTTCAAAATTGCCCAAATCCAATTAAAACAAATCCAGCAAAGACTTCTAGAACAAAATATTCATTTTGCCATTACCGACAGCGCTTTGGCTAAGCTGGCGGAAAGCGCTTATTCTCCGGAGTATGGCGCCAGACCGCTACGAAGGCTCCTGCAGCAAAAAGTCGAGGATAGATTGGCCCAGGAATTATTGCAGGGAAAAATTAAATCGGGTGAAAATATTATTTGGGATGAAAAGGAGCTGGGAATATGACAACCCAAAATTACGTTTGTCCAAATTGCAGGGGCAAGGGTTGTCCGGTTTGTCAAAACACCGGACAGGTGGCCTTGTCAGAACAGGAAGTTTCGGAGTTGCAAAAACTTATGACCAAACCGGCGCCCTTCCAGGCGTCCCCTGATTTCCCTGACTATTACCCTGCGACGCATGAAGAAAGCCGGATTCGCGGCCAGCTTGCCGGCGCGCTAACGCTTGTTTTCCTAGCGGTGGTCTCGATTTCGGGATTTCTAAGCTGGTTTTTTACTAAAACCTTCAAGCCGTTTTTCCAATTTTGGTCGGTTTTAGCTGCTATAGCTGTTTTTAAACCCCTTGCCTCGCTTAAATTTTTTCAGGAAGAGAAGGTTAATGATTTTGTGGGGGCAGTGGAAGAAGAAGGAATAAAAATAAGCCGCAGCCCCTGGTACCCGTTATTGTAAGGCTTGGGTTTCTTCGCGTATTTTTTCGGCCAAAAATATTTTCATTAAGGACTGATACGGCACATCCCTTTTATGCGCCAGGTTCTTAAGACTGGAAAGAAGGGACTCGGAAAGTCTTATCGTCACTGATTTAGTCGAAGGTCTAAGTTCAGAAAGATCAATATTGACAGGCTTGCTTGTATCAAAATAGTCTGTCGTATCGTGTTTGTCCCAAAAATCTCTTTCTTCGTCTTCGTTTTTAAAAAATGGTATTTTTTTAAGCTTTTTCATAAACTTTCCTTTCTTTTTTACTCATGTCTCGGGCCGAGATAATTCGGAGCCTACTTTCTCTTATGGTCAAAATAAGAGTTAATTTTCTTCCTTTATTGGTCATTCCAAAAGCCGTAAATCTTTCTTCTTTTTGGGAGTGCTTGTCGTCAGAAAAAAACTTTAAGGGCTTATTGAAAAAAACCTGTTCGCTTTCTCGAAAATCAACCCTGTGTTTCTTCCAGCTTTTATTTTTATTTGCTTCATCCCAATCAAACTCAAGTGGTTTTATTTTATGAATGTTTAGGCTCATTATGTACATTATCATACAATACAAAAGTTCGGCTGTCAATGCTCGTAAAATCGCTTCCCAAACAACGGCTGTTTTGTTATAGTGAGGTAGTATGGCCGACAACAAAAAAACACAACTTGGTTCTGTTATTATTCTTCCGAAAGAGCCAAACGAAGAACCCGAAGTGGCTTTTGAACCCGGAGGGGCAAGAAAAGGCCCGCCGAAAGGCCCTGTTTTTACCACACTCGACCCTAGCCAAACAGCCATTATTACCAATTCCCGCAATATTCGTCCTCCGGGATTGCCTCCGGGAAAATGGACAGCTGTTCCTTTACCAAACGGCAAATACCAATGGCTATCAGAAACGCAGACCGGGAGAATTTACGGCAACAAACTTCCTCTTGGGGCATCAACGATTGAAGTCCTTACTGAGCAAGAAGCGCGAGCCCTTGATAAAACGGCGCTTCGACCAGAACTGGGTTATCAACCCGCCCCGGAAAAAGAAGTCAAAGGCGCGTTGATGGGTATAAAGAACTTGCTAAACAATTTCCTAATCAGCCACAAATAAAAGAACTTCAAGCCGAAACTATAAAAGAAGCAGAAGAAGTAAAGAGTAAGCAATCCGGTCCGATACCGGAACAAGATCTTCCAACCATTAAAAAAATGGTGGGCGAATTTAAGGATTTCTATTTCCGCGGGTATGCGGAGGCGGTTAGTTTAGGAAAGCGTGCCGGCGGTGTTAGCGCCGCAAACGTCGAAAGGAGTCAGCTTTATGCTCTTCGCTATGGGTATAGCTCATTAGCCGATCTTCATCGAGGCTTAGACGAGGCATCTTGGAATTTCTTTTTTGCGCTTATTGGTCCAGTTGGAGAATTATTAGAAGATCTTAAGTTTAAAAAACTTAGCTTAATGATAAAGTACCAAAAAGTACAATATGGCCTCGATTATTTAATGAAAACGCTTCCGGAAGAAAAAGCTTTTGATTTAATTTATGACCACTCCAAAAAATTAATCTATTATCTCGGCAAGCTTACTAGTCCTCTTGGCTTAACCATGGTTTCTAAGATAACTCACGATCAATATGGAAGAAGGTTGTATCAACCGCAGTATACCTTTTCTCCTCTTATTAAGTTTCAAATGGCTACTAATACTGTTTCAAATATTTTTGAACGACTAACGGTCGAAAATTCTATTTCCGACTTATATTCTAACTACCAGCAAGCATTGGGGGCATACCATCGAGACGAACTTCCATTTGAAAAAATGGCCAAATTTAGGCGCGATTATAATACTGGAAAGGCGGAATTAGACAAACACTGGTTATTAAATCCTCTCTATTTTTTGGAAAAAAGCGAAAGGGGCAGAAGGGCAAGAGAAATATATATTGCCAGATTCGCTCGCACCTTAGGTTTTAAAAGTTTAGCTAAAAACTCGCGCAGAACCGATCGAGATATTATCTCTTACTTTGCTTTCCTTATCGGCGGCTGGATCTTTGATGTAACGGTTGGCAATCTGGCCAGAATTGTAGGTGAAAAAATTGCCAGTACCGCGGTGTGGCAAAAACTAACTGTGGCGGCGGAAAATTTCTTCAATCGACCGCTTTTCAGATCATTCAACTTGGCCGGTCGTGTGGTAGGAGATTTCGTCGGCGGTGTACCAAGTCTCAATACGCTGGCCGGTGGCTATCTTGGGTTTACGTTCCTGGGTCCTATTGGCATTCCGATTGGTACTGGATTTGGTATTTCCTATCAATGGATATTAAACATGGCCAAAGACCGGGAATTAATGAATCTTACGGGTAATTATTCTAACGTTGTAAGAAGATTTAATTCGGTAAATTCTCTCTATAAAACAGCCACCGAACAACTTGGTCATGAACCGGATTTTTTACAAAAGGAGCTCGGAAGGCTTAGGGCATTAGAAAAAAACTTTTTTTATGATCTTAAAGATCTTCGCCTCAACGCCGAAACGTTTGCAAAATTACCAAAGTGGCAACAACAACTAATTAAAATCGAACTTCGATTAGCAAATGTCATGTCTCCTGGAGGCTATATTACCCGTTTTGCCAACTGGCTTAGGAGTCCTGTTGGAAGCATGGTTCGATTCCCGCTCAAGGGCTGGGCATCTTCAGTTTTAATCGAACAATTGCATGCTTTGGGCATGCCTCTTCCTGAATGGTACGGCTCTTGGATGCCACCGGCACTTCAATATTTTTGGGAAATTAAGGGTCCGCTGTTTGAAGGCATAGGCAATTTTTTTGTTAATCGAGTGTTTTTTCCAACTTGGCACGCGATTGGTTTTGAGGCAAATAGCGTTCGCGTGTTTGAATTTACCGCCGAAGAGTTTAGTGAAAGAGGCTTCGGTAGATGGCTGGCGAATGAAACACCAAATCTTAAGATTATTCGCGTTCAATATTTAGAAAATGGAATGGTTCGGGTAGAGCTTGGTCAATTTAAGCCGTTTTTCCAAAAAATCAATGGTTTTTTTGGACAATCAAGTCCGCTTTTTAGAAATTTAAGAGCATTTGATATCAAGCTTTCGAGAACCGCTCCCGCCCGCTGGATACAAAACTTTTTTAATCCCGGCTTTTTTCTTGGCTGGGAGATGGCGGCCTTATTGCATTTGCCGTTTTGGGCCTATATTCCGGCGGCAATATTCGGCAGCGGCGCTTATGCAGCCGCGACTTGGCTCTATTGGAACGTCTTTGGTGTAAGTAAGTTTGGGCTTGGATTTAAGACTTTTTTGGGCCGGGTTTCGCTGGGAGGATTCCTTGGCTGGGGTGTAGGGACAATTTTAGAAACATTTTTTGGCATTCCCAATGCCGGACTTATTGGTACAATTATTGGCTCTGTTATTCCAATTTTGGCGGTATCGCTAGCGTCCACCTTTGGCTGGACATGGATTTTAAATGCAGGCTCCGCAGTCGGAGCCTTTTTTACCGGCGCGCTGTCGAGCCTTGGCATCTCTGCTGCAACTACCGCAGTCCTTTCCACTGTTTTTGCAGTTGTTGCCGTGGCGACATTTACCATTTTTATCTTCTTTATCGTCGGCTCTGCCTTCTGGATTCCACTACAAGAAAGCCTGCAAGGAATCACCAATGTTTCCCCCTGCTTTTCCATTGATAATCCTGTGTTCTCTGATAACAAACCGACGTTTAAAAACGGAGAGACTAAGGAGATTTGCTGGACAACTACAAACCAAACTGAGCTATATCAGAATGCCATCTCCAAAGAAAAAGGCTTCAAGCCTCCTGAAAATTTTGAAATTAAGGGTTACACCGTAACTGTCAGCGTTCCAGGAACAAACCCTATAACATGGCAAGGGGACATTACCATTGGAATACAACCGCAGCCTGGCCCTACTCAACCAAATCAAAACGGTTTTAATTTAGATATAGAAAAAAAATATGAAAATGCCGGGGAACTAGGACCTGGATTGCCACGAAAAGTAACTAGCGGCTTAAAATTTAATCTTCTTCCTCCTCCCGATACCCAGGGTATTTTTAAAAAACAAGTGGTGGCGGAGTTACAAAATATCGCCCAGGACAACAGAGACCAGCAAGAATTGATTTCAGAGGTTGCCTTACAGCAAGCCGCCGGTTTGGTCCAAGCCTCCTTTCTTCTTGATAAGGAAATCGAGTTTCTCGAATCAATCCGGCCGGAAGACACAAAAGAAGCGTTAAAAATAAGAGCGGATGAAAAACTAAAAAACGTCAAACAGGATATTAAAAACAACTCAAGCACTCAGGTCTTGTCAAAAGCCCAGGGTTATGATGGCACTACACAAACCGTCGCTGTTGCTTGCGCCACCTGGAATTTGGTTAAAAACAGTCAACCTACGCCCCCCTTTCCTTATTGCGCTAAGTTTTTAGATGGTGTAAATGGGGTAAAGGATTCTTTATCTGGCCAAGCAGATAATTTTTTTAGTACAGTAAGTACCATAAACCAGCAGGAAATTGCTGACAGAATTAAGCTATTAAAAAGAGAGCGGGATCAGCAAACAGGGCCGGCGGATAGTGCCACCAAACAAAGGATAGACATGATTAAAAATGTCAAGAGCGCTTATGATAAGCCGCCGATTAATTTGATTGACCCGAAAATCTTACAGGAGTTTCAAAAAAAGCTCGACGACATCGCCTCTCACTTTAATCCTGGCAGTACGCTCTATTACTTACCTATCGGCTCTACAATTAAAGTTTGCTTAAACGTGACCTATACGGGTAACGATAATGCCGCCGCAACTATTACCGAGAAGGATTCGGCGGTTTTGCCCCTACTTGGCCCCCTGACAACGAACTTCTGCCAGGCACAGGTTGCTACGCCCATAAACAATAATGGCCCGGCTGGTCAAATTGCCTGTCCCACAACCTCCTGTAAGACTAATGGCACTTATGGCAACGACCACAAAGGTAGAGATTTCGCGGGAAAAATGTTTGATCCTGTAAGGGCTAGCGTCGGAGGAACCGTTGTTCGAGAAGGGACAGGAGCGCGGGCTGAGGCGCGCGGGTTTGGTAATTACGTCATAATTAAAGGCGATGATGGTTTTTATTATCTTTATGGCCACCTAGAATCTTTGGGCTCTAATACCAAAGAGGGTACGAGGGTTGGGGTTGGAGACGAAATTGGAAAGATGGGCAACAGCGGAAACGCTACTGGCGTTCATGTCCACGTTGGAATTTCCACGTCCCCCGACGTTACCAGTTTTTATAATAATTCTAATACCACCTTTGATCCTTGTTTATATATTGCCGGGGGGTGTAAATAAAAATATGAAAAAGATTATTGCCGAGATTAAGTCTGTTCTTCTACCCATTTACCATAATGGGCTGATCAGGCTGTTATTATTGTTGGTTCTCGTCTTAATTTCGCTTCTGGTTTTTCTTAATAAGAATAATATTTCTGGGGCAAAAAAATTTGGTAAAATTATTTATCCTCAAAACATTCTTGGTCCTGACACCGTCTCCTCGGGTCAAAAAATTTCTTTTACCTTTGACAAAAATCTTTCCCTGCCAAAAAGCGCGAGCGTTTTTGTCGTGGAGGCCCAAAGCGAGACTTCTCTACTTGCTCTTTTTGAAAGAGCGTCTCTGTCTCTCGGCTTAACAACTCAGCCCGAAATAAATACCAGCGAGGCGGGGAAAACCTATCTTCGTTCCCAAAAAGACTTGGTTTTTTACGGAAAAATTCCGCAAGGTACGTTTTCCTTTACCGGAAAAAGTCTGATTAAATTTAATAACGCCTCGGAACAAACCCTAACGAGCGAGGTCTTAAACTTTATAAATAAAGTTGGCCTTAATGCTGATTACCAGCTTGCGCCATCTGTTGCTTATTATAAAAGGGCTGGGTCGGAATTTGTCTCCACCAACGACAAGCGCGAAGCCTCAGTGCTGTCTTTATCATACCGGATAGAAATTAACTCCATTGGCTTAATAGGCGTCGGAGAGGCTGAAAGCTTATTAGTAATATATGTAAATTTTTCTGACGGCAATCTTATTAGACTAGACTATTCCTTGCCCGTATTTAATAAGACCCAAAAAGGTGTTTATCCGCTCATCGGCTTTAAAGAAATATCTCTTTTGCGCCCGGAACAGCTAAAAATTATCGAGGTAAGCGATAAAAACGGCGCTCCTAGTAGCAGCGGCAACGTTAAGGAAATGGTTTTTAACAAAATCTCTCTTGTTTACGGAGTATTTCCTCCACCCCAAGCCTTTTTATACCCCCTCTTTCTCCTGGAAGGAAAGGCAACTTTTAATAACAACGAACAAGGAATCGTTAAGGCTTACGTCGAGGCAATTAAAAATTAAAAATTTCCGCGTTATCCCTGTACCCTAACCGGCATAATAATATGAAGCGCTGAGGCGTCGCCTGGGGTTTTAAATACGCCCGGAGCGAGTGGTCCTGTTAATTCCATTTCCACCTGCTCGCCGGGAGCGCTGCTTAAGTATTCCAAAAGATAGCGGCTGTTAAAAGCAATCTCGCTTTCTCCCCCTTCTACTTTGGCCTCGACTTCGTTTTCGTTCTCGCCTACCTGCGGGGTATTGGCGCTAACTTTTATTTTCTGGTCGCTGACTTTAATTTTAATAATATTGGCTGATTCGCGGGCAAAAATCGCGGCGAGCTTAATTGATTTTAAAAATTCTTCTTTGTCAAAAACCACTCTGGTCGTAAATTCTCCAGGAATTATTTTTTCGAAAGGCGGAAACTTGCCGTCGATGAGCCGACTAACAAGCGTCGTATCTTCCCAACTAAAAACCGCCTGGTTCCCGTCTTTTAAAAGCACCAGTTTTATTTCTTTCCCTTCTTCGTCATCTTTTTCGCTTGATATTTTTCCCGCCTCGATAAGGGCCCTAGCCGGTATCAAAAGATCTGGGGCTTCTTCTTTTTTCCCTCCCTGCGGCTTAATTTTCTTTAAAGAAAGCCTAAAGCCGTCGGTGGCGACAAATTGTAGCTGGTTGTCCTTAGCTGTAACCAATACCCCTGAAAGCGCCGGCCTTCCCTCGTCAAGCGAAGAGGCAAAAGCCACCTGTTCGGAAATTTCCTTAAGCGTTTGTTTATCAAAAATTAAACTCGGGCTTTCCTCGCTTGTTGGCAGCCTAGGAAACTCCTCTGCCGCCATGCCGTTTACCGTTGAACGGTGTTTTCCGCTGACAACCTTAAGGCTGTTTTCTTCTTCTGTTATTTCGATTTTTTCTTTAGGCAGACTATTTATCAGCTCAGCTAAAACTCTAGCCGGCACGGTGATGGCTCCTTCTTTTTCGATTTTGGCCGCTGTTTTAATCAAAATCCCAAGCTCGAGGTTGGTTGCCGAAATTTCAAGCGCACCATCTTTAGCTTCTAAGAGAAAATTAGAGAGGATCGGAAGTTGAACACGAGAGGAAACGAACCGGCTGGCTAAAAGAAGACTATGAGAAAAATTTTCTTGTAAAATTATTGCTTTCATGGCTTTAAAACCTTAAACCTTTAAACTCTCAACAACGGTCTTCGTATTTTAGGTCGTTTTATTTCTTTGTACAAGTAGTAATAGTAGTAGAAAGACGACTTGTTTGTTTAAAAAAAACAAACCAATCAGAATAGAACAAAACGTTTCGGATAGTTTTCTTGTGTATAACAAGCGTGGCCTTTTGTGAACAACCTTGTGGATAACCCTTCTCTTTTGTGGAAAAGTTGATAAAAGGCCAAAAGTTATCCCGCCAGCCGCTGTTTTATCCCCAAAACGTCTTTTTGAATGGCTTCCGACGAAGAAACCAGCTTTTCCATTGTTTCGCAGCCGTGCATGATCGTCGTGTGGTCTCTTCCTCCCAAGAAAGTTCCCACCTCTTGCAGGGTTAATTCGGTATCGCTTCTAAGAAGCCACATCAAAAGCTGCCGGGGCCGAACAATTTCTCTTTTTCTTCTCTCGCCCTTTAAATCAGAGACCTTCAGGTTGTAATAAGAACAAACCGCGGCGATGACTCTTTTGGGTTCGAGCCGGCTGGTCTTTGGTTCGCTGGCCTGGGATTTTCCTAAGGCCCGGCTGACAAGCTCTTCGTTAATTAAAGAGCTGTTGCCCTGGGTTTCGTTAAGAAGCCTGACAATAAAGCCCTCTAGCTGTCTGGCCTCGGCGAGATTTTGGGCGATTTTTTGCGCCAGAGCAATAGGAAGATCAAAGCCGCGCTGTTTGGCCTTAATCATCGCGATGGCGGTTCTTAGCTCCAGGTCTGGTGGTTGAATATCAACGACGAGGCCGCCCTCAAAACGCGAACGAATACGATCCTCGAGTCCGGCGATTTCGTGGGGTGGCTTGTCCGAAGTCAAGACGACCTGCCCGCCTTCCCGCTGGATGGCATTAAAAGTATGAAAAAACTCTTCTTGCGTATAATCCTTGCCGGCAATAAATTGAATATCATCGATTAAAAGCGCCTTGACATTTCGGTATTTGGTTTTAAATTTGTCCGTGCTTTTGTTCCTTATGGCCATGGTCATTTCGTTGGTAAATTCTTCGCTCGAGCAATAGATCAGGCTGGTTTTGGGATCTTTTCTTAATAAAACGTGGGCGACGGCGTGGACGAGGTGGGTTTTGCCTACGCCGACTCCGCCCCAGACGTAAAGGGGGTTATAGGCGCTTCCAGGGTTTTTCGTTACCGCCGAAGCCGCGGCATAGGCCAACTGGTTGGAAGAGGAAACCGCAAAATTGTCAAAAGTAAAATCCGTCCGCAGATGAAGTTTCTGGACCAGCTGCTCAATTTGCGCCTCCTCGCCAATTTTTTCAGTTTGACTAAAAAGCGGACCCAGGTCTTTAACTGTCGCTGCCTCTTTTTCGCGGGTAACCGCAAAAGTAAGCGAGTTGGTTTTTTTGGTCAAACGGTCAAGAATTTCTTTTAACAAAGCATAATATCTTTCTTCCACCATGGTTTTGATCTGGGCGTTGGCTAAGGCAATGGAGACGACGTTGTCTTTATTTTGCACCAAAATACTCTTGGCAAAGAGGGTTTGGAACGAACCAGGAGTAAGGGTCAGCTGCAATTCGGCCAAAACGGTTTTCCAAAGCGTTTTTTCTTCCATAAACGTGTTGCTTGCCACAAACACGAATAGGTTTGTGGATAACCCAAAGAAGACAGCAGTAATGATATACCACAAGTTATCCACAATTGACAAGAGGGAGTTTTAAATGACATGTAGGGAGGTCAGCACATAGTATACAGTTTTCCGATAAACAGAGATTTGTAAATTATCGTAATACCGCTTTACAGATATTCGGCCAGGAATATGATGGGTTGGGAGGTAACATATATGATTCCTGGCATCCGTTTAGA
>JACPZF010000048.1 GCA_016195615.1 Candidatus Gottesmanbacteria bacterium
TACGCATGAGGATGGCTTGGGCTTTCAACCGGATAAGCGCTATGGGTGATGTGGTAAAATATCCTTTAAGAAGATGTTTTTCATCATCGGACAGGTTAATGCGTATCACTCTTTTATGATACTACAAAACCTGACATTTCGTTTTTAAAGAGCTATATTTGCAATCCTGATGTTTTTGTGTATAATTAAAATAATGAGTGAGCCTGAACAAAGAGAATCCTCCTCGCGGGAGATTGTTCCTAAAATCCTGTCGTTTTTGCGGCAGTACTACTTGGCCGTCATCTTTTTTACCCTTGGAATCATACTTCTTTTTGCCGCCCTTATAAGTTTCTATTTTGACCGTACCAACAACCAATCTATCACTTTTGAGCACTCAGCCACCAAGTCTGCTTTTGCAAAGCAGAATACTATTAAAGTGGATGTTGAAGGAGCAGTCAGTAGTCCTGGAGTTTATGAATTGAATTCAAATGATCGGGTAGAGGATGCTCTAAGAAAGGCAAAAGGAATAACAAATAGCGCTGATAAGAACTGGATTATCAAAAATCTTAATCTGGCGGCCAAGCTTTTTGACGGCGCCAAAATTTATGTGCCCTTCGTTGGCGAAAAAAATTCTCTCTCCCCAAACTCCCTAAACACCCAAAACTCCCTAATTAACGTGCCTTCATCAATTAATATCAATACCGCCTCTCAATCAGACCTGGAGTCTCTCTCTGGAATCGGCCCGAGCATAGCCCAAAGAATAATCGAGGGAAGGCCTTATGAGAAAATCGAAGATCTTTTATATAAAAAAATAGTAAATAAAAGCGTGTTTGACAAAATCAAAGAGAAAATAAGCGTTTATTAATCGTCATTGCGAGGACCCGCCAGCTGGCGGGGACGAAGCAATCTGCTTATCGTCATTCTGGTAAGCGAACTTTAGTTCGCGCATCCAGAATCTGATTCTGGACAAGCCAGAATGACGTTTGAATGAGATTGCCGCGGCACGTTAGGTTTACACGAATGTGCCTCGCAATGACAAAAGAAGGGAAAAATGAGATTCTTTATCGCGTGTTTTACCTTGCTTTTCCTCGTCCGCGTGCTAAATTTAATTCTTTCCCCAAACACCATAACATCCCCAAAATCTCCAAAAACCGCCTTTACACGCTTAAATCAGCCAACCAACTTCATTGATCAGACTGTTAAAAAACTTTATCCAGAACCGCAAGCTTCGCTTTTATCAGGAATTTTAGTTGGTACTAAAGCCAACATGCCCAAAGATTTCTACCTGGGCCTGCAGAAAACCGGAACGCTCCACATCATCGCCCTATCAGGAACAAACATCACTTTCTTAATTGCTTTTCTCAACCTCCTGTTTAAACCATTGGGAAAACGCCAGGCTGGGTTTTTTTCAATTATTGCCATTATCGTTTTTATTTTGTTCGTTGGTCCCAGCGCTTCGGTGGTTCGGGCCGGCATCATGGGCTCTTTGGCTATGGTTGCCATTCTTTTTGGCCGGCAAATCATTCCTCTGATTAGTCTTTTAATCACCGGAATTATTTTAATTCTTGCTGACCCTCAAATCATTTTCGACGTCGGATTTCAACTATCGTTTTTCGCGACTTTAGGAATAATGCTTTTTGCAAAACCTTTTCCCTCGTCATTGCGAGGAGGAGCCCCGCTTAGCGGGGCGACGACGAAGCAATCTTCTTTTTTGATGAGATTGCCACGGCCACTTCGTGGCCTCGCAATGACAATAATTGGAGAGCTGAAACTTACTCTTTCTGCCCAAATTTTTACCACGCCAATCATTTTGTACCACTTTCACCAAATCTCGTTTATGGCGCCAGTTAGCAACATCCTCGTAGGCTGGACAGTTCCCTATTTAATGTCAGCGGGATTTATCATCGTCATTGCGGCGTTATTTTTAAATTTTTTAAACCTATTCGTTCTTGCCCAAGCGCTATCCTGGTTTCTTCTTCCGCTTCTAAACTGGTTTATCTTAGCCATTGATTTAACGTCGTCGTTTAATTTTTCATCTATAACTTTTAAGTGAAAACCAAAGTAATTTTTATTTTATTGGCAACAATTGGTCTTGTTTTGTTCGAAGTTGTTAAATTCTATCCCGACGGCAAGCTCCATTTGGTTTTTTGCGACGTAGGACAGGGAGATGCTATTTATATTCGAGGGCCAAAGGGGACAGATATTCTTCTTGATGGCGGTCCGGACGTGCTGACCATTTAACGGGACTGATTGAAGTAGCAAAAAGATATAAAGTCTTAGCACTTCTAGACTCGAGTGCCAGTGAAGCAAGCGGAGAATACCAATTTTGGGAAGAGCTCATTAAATCTAAAAAAATTAACAAGATAGAAGCTGAGCAAGGCCAATTGATTTCGCTCGACGCTAAGTTAAAGCTTTACATTTTATGGCCTAAGGATGCTAAAAGTTTAAGCAAAGAACCCAATGCCCACAATTTAATTTCTACTGTCGTAAAACTTGAGTACGCAAATTTTACCAGTCTTTTTACGGGCGATATTGATTTTGAAGTCGAAGATAGATTGCTCGATGCAAACCTACAAGCTGAAGTTTTAAAAGTTGCCCATCATGGCAGTAAATTTGCCTCTTCCACTAAATTTCTGGATTTAGTTAATCCCAAATTAGCCATTATTTCGGTGGGGAAAAACTCTTACGGGCATCCGCATCCTGATACTTTAGGCCGTTTAAGCAGTTTAAATATCAAAATTCTGCGAACAGACAAAGACGGCACGATTGAAGTTGTAACAGACGGCGAAAAATGGTATACCAGATAAAAGTTAAAAGTCAAAGGTCAAAAGTACAAGTAAAAAATCAAAAGTGATATGCAAATTTCTTTTATCGGCGATCTGACAGCTGATATTTATCCCAAGCTTAAAAAAATCCAGCTCGGCGGGGCCTCGCTTACTTCGGCAATTTGGGCCAAAAGGCTTGGCGCCGAGGTTACAATTCTGGCGGCGGTTGGCAATGACGAAACAGGAAAAGCCTATCAAGAATTTTTTAAAAAAAACCATCTTTCCCGAACATTCCTAACTTTCCTAACCTTCCCAACTTCCCAAATTGAAATTTTCCTCGATCAAAAAGGCGAGCGTCATTTCAGACAGTGGCAGCCGGGAGCCTATGCCAATTATCATTTAGGACCAAAAGAAAAAGCTTTTCTTAAAACTCAAGACGCCATAGTTTTGCCGGTTTATTTCAAAACTCGCCATCTTCTTGAGGAACTAATGACCAACCACCAACGTCCCCTTATTGTCATTGACTTTGGCGACCTTTCGCAATTTGGTAAGAAAACAGACATCATCGAGAAACATTTAAGCTCAATTGATATAGTAAAGGTAGGGTTAGATATTGATAAAGACAAAAGTTTAATCGAAAAACTGCGAAAGATTTTAGTAAGGTGGAACCTTGATCAACATCAAGGTTCCACCTTTAACAAAAAGCTTTTCCTTATAACTCTTGGTCCAAATGGTAGCCTGGTTTTTGCAGGCGGTAAAATCTTTCACCAA
>JACPZF010000056.1 GCA_016195615.1 Candidatus Gottesmanbacteria bacterium
ATTTTTTTCACACCTTAAAAGAACATATCATTTGGGGCATGAAGAAACCAGAGGTTTTGAGTCCTTTATAGGAAATGCATACCTGGCCTGCATTTCTTTTATGTTACTAAAACTTTATACTGTTGGAGTGCGCTATGTTTAATTATGCACCAGACTCTATGACCTATAGTTGACAATGGTGGTCCATTTTGGTATCATCCGAGAATTAATTTTAAACCTAGGAGGTTGCAAAACTACTAAGCCTTTCAGGTTGATATTTTTTGTGAATTTATTATGTTAGAAAATAATACTATTTTTTTTGGAAAAGATAATAAACAAAACAGAAGACAGCATTTGAAATTATTAGCCGTTTTGGCTCTTGGACAGGTTTTAGGAGCTGGAGTACTTAATGCCTGTGCTTCTAAGGATAATAGTCCTCGTCCAGATATTAATAAAGATACCTCAGAAAGAATAAGAGCACTCATGGGCTTATCTGAGAGTATGACACATGAACAAATTATGGACCTTATATACTCAAAAACAGCCGTTGACACTGGTTGGTTTAGACAATTTTCACAATGGAGTTTTGATTTTGTTAACCTTGATGAAGATAAATATATAGTTACAATCGATCCTGACGGAGAACCAAGATTTACGATGCAGACTAAAAATAATTTTAGAGAATTCAAATTTTATGCAGCTAACCCAGAGAAAAAAATCGAAGTTGAAAGTGGTAAGCATAAACTCGTAGTTATAAGCTCTTTGGCAAGTGAAGGAAGATTATCTCAACACAAAAACACATTCAAACAGTTTTTGGATGATTTTACCAAAGGAATTGACATTCCAATGACTCTCTATTTTCTTGTAAGTCCTAAATTAGATGCCATCGAGACCATCGCTAGAAAAGACAATTCGATTTTAAATTTTGGGGTCGCCTCTGATACCAGTGGAAGAACTCTAGCCGTCCATCTGGCTAAAAGTCCTCGAAAGGATGAGGCGACAAAACCAGATAGAATTATAGTAGGTATTAGTTTACCTACAATTTATAATATGGCTCTTAATCGCACTACCTCTAGTGGTGATAAAGGCCGCCAACGCAAAGCCATAATTAATGAAATTATTGGATCAACAGCCAACGAATGGGCAAATGTGGGAAATGCTGGCGTTACCAAAAATCGTCACGCAACCATAAGTGTTAATTATTACACCACTAAATTAATCAGTTTTCCGGGCACAAAGATCGTTTTAACCATTTTTTTGCCGGATAAATAGGTTTTCACCTTCTCACTTTCTAAGGCCAGCTTCTTTACTTCCGTTTCGAGTTTAGAATTTAGGGTTTTAAGTTCTATTTTATCTCTCACCTTCCCGTTTATTTGTATTACTATCGTTACCTTTTCTTCTACTAGCAGTTTCTCATTATAAATCGGCCACGGCTGGTTATGAATTGATGATTCCCCTACTGTAGACCATAACTCCTCGCTTATAAATGGCGCAAAAGGGGCCAGAAGTAGAAGAAGCGTTTTTATCGTTTCATCCCATTCGGCGCAGGAAAATTTTGGGTTTTTAGGTCCGCCAGCTGGCGGATGGGGGGAAGAAGCAACCGAGGAAAGAACATTATAGTATTCCATAATACTAGAAATCGCGGTATTAAAATGCAGACTGTTAATATCTTCGGTTACTTTTTTAATCGTTTTATGCATCGTCACCAATAGATCACGACTGACTATTTCTTCGGTAATAACAAAATTGCCATGATCTGTAACGAGCGTCCAAACTCGATTTAAAAACCGATACATCCCGGCAATCGCCGTGTCGCGAAAATCACCGCCGGCGTCATAAGGCCCAAGGAAAAGAATGTACATTCGAAGCGTATCAGCGCCATATTTATCCAAATAGATGTTGGGATTGACAACATTTCCCCGAGATTTACTCATTTTTGCGCCCTCGGAAATCAAAAGTCCATGGGCAAAAAATCTTTTAAACGGTTCGGCAAAATCAATATATCCCATGTCTTTTAAGGCCATGGTGACAAAACGGCTATACATTAAATGCAAAACCGCGTGCTCGTTGCCGCCGATGTACATATCAACGGGGAGCCATTTGCTAGTGATAGATGGATCCCATGGTAGCGTGGGTGACAGCGCGAGTGTTGTCCGAGTTTTCGCCTTTGGCGAATAACTCCTGGCAAGACGAGCGCTGGCAGGACCCGCGCTATCAACACTCGGATATCTTAAAAAATACCACGCGCTATCCAAAAACGTATCAGACACGTCAGTCTCGCGCTCTGCCCAACCACCACAATTTGGACACTTAACTTTCATCCATTTTTTATTTTTCGCCAAAGGCGATTTCCCGTCTCCGGTGGGCTTGTAATCTTTAATAAATGGTAAAAGTACGGGCAAATCTTTTTCCGGCACCGGGTTCCAACCGCATTTAGGACAATTTATCATCGGAATTGGCGGCCCCCAATAGCGCTGCCTGCTTATACACCAATCGCGAAGTTTAAAGGTGGTAACTCGTTTTCCCCAACCTTTTTGCTCGATGTAGTCGATCATTTTTTTGGCAGCAATATGTCTTTCTAGGCCGTTTAAAAATTCTGAATTAATTAAAGTTCCTTCCTCACAGACATCTTCTATTTTATTAATTTCTCCAGTTTTCCCATCTTGACCAACAATAATTCTTTTTACAGGTATATTAAATTCTTTGGCAAATTCAAAATCACGAATATCGCTTGCTGGTACAGCTACAACTGCTCCGGTACCAAAACTTCCAATTACAAAATCGGAGACATAAATTGGCATTCTATAATGATTTAATTGGTTAATTGCATAAAAACCTGTAAAAACGCCGGTTTTGTCGCGGCCTTCGGAGATTCTTTCTTGTTCTGATTTAGTAGTGGCTTTTTTAACGTAGGAAGAAATTTCTTTCAATTGTTCTGTATTATTCGTCATTCTGGCTTGTCCAGAATCGATTCTGGAGTCGCTGTCGCTCCCCAGAATGACGTTGGACAAAGTTTTCTGTTTCAGAACCCATTTTACAAATTCGTGTTCGGGCGCTAAAACTATAAATGTTGCACCAAAATTCGTGTCCGGCCTGGTTGTAAAACAAACAATTTTTTCATTCGTATTCTCAACGTCGTATGAAATATTTATACCTTCTGATTTTCCAATCCAATTCCTCTGCGCTCTTTTGGTTTTTTCGCTCCAATTAATGTGATCCAAATTGGCTAAAAGTTTATCCGCGTATTTTGTTATTTTAAAAAACCACTGCTCCATCTCGCGTCTTTCAATTGGAGTTTTACAGCGCTCGCAGACCGTTACTTGCTCGCGCACTTCGGTTTGTTCGTCTGATAAAACAGTTTTGCATGACGGGCAATATGTTACTGGCGCTTTTTTCTTTTCCGCCAGATTATGTTTGTACATTTGAATAAACAGCCACTGGGTCCATTTATAGTAGTTTGGATCGGTCGTGTTTACCTCCCTATCCCAATCAAACAGAGTCCCCAGCCTCTTCATCTGTTTTTCTCTAAAATAACGAGTGGTTTGGGAAATTAAGGTCTTCGGATGAAGACCCTTTTTAATGGCAAAGTTCTCGCTATGAATGCCGAAAGCGTCAAAACCCATGGGCTCAAAAACATCATAGCCGTTCATGCGTAAATACCGGCCGTACGTATCTACCCCAGAATAGGGGATGATATGCCCGACATGCAGACCTTCGGCCGAAGGGTACGGAAACATCGCCAGATTGTAAAAAGGCTTTTTGGCGTTTTTAATATCAACCTTAAAAACCCTTTTCTTATCCCAAACTTTTGCCCACTTGGCTTCAATTTTTTTAGGATTGTATTTCATAATTTAAGATTATAGCAAAGTTTTAAAAATTAATCATCCGCCAGCTGGCGGATTAGAAATTAAAAATTAGAAACCTGCCCGCCGGCAGGCGGGTTAGAAATTTATTCTATCCTATAACTCAAGCAATCAAACACTACTGGTAGTGTTTCACCTTTTTTGTCTTTTTGTGGATAACTTGTGATTAAAAAATTTTATGGTTGTTTTTATAATAAAAACAGGATTTTTTCTGCTCTATCAGTAGTTATCAACTAGTGCTAAAAGTTTTTTTTAGGCTCAAAAAATTTTCATTTTTTTATTTACCTTATAGTATCGACTTCTGAGAGAGATTAAGAAAGATTTTGGCGACTTTTTCCCGTAAAATGGCTAGGGGGTAAAAATTATGAGGAAAAAGTGGATCGCTTCTTAAAGTTACCAGTAATTTCTCTTCCCACTCAAGCAAATTAATATATCCTAAGGCATCAAAGTATTTCATTTTTGCCAGATTCGTGCTTTCCTTAACTAGGGTCTCGTAGTTTTTTTTAATCTCAGCTAAGTCCCATAAGGAATAAATATGCTCAAGCGAACTCTTGGTGCCAAGGAATTTATTAGCTGTAACAATAGTTAAATACGAGGCTATTTTTTCATCTCCTAAAGATTTTTCAAGTAGGTTTACCCTGTTACCGTATGGTACAGGGCTCGAGTTTATACCTAGTTCGTGGGGTGAAAGCCAAATTCCGCTGTGCCAGAGACGGAAATTGGCTTTAAAAAGTATTTGCCGCAAGAGACTGCGAAGATTCTTCTTTGACTCCGGTACGTTAATTATCCCTAGGCTGAAAAAACCATCCCATTCTTTTTTCACTTTTAACTCCGATGGATAAATTTTTTGATATAAAAACGGGCCGAAAACACGGGCTAAACCCTGTTTAGTTAAGGTGAGATAGACTTTTTGATTCCGCTCTACTTTTTCGATTGCGGCTTGGTTTTTTAAGGCTAAAACGGTCATGCGAATTGTCCCTGGATTGACCTTGGGAAATAAATGATAAAGATGGGATAAGGGCCGATAGGTTAAAGAACCAAACGGCATGCCGTTATAAAGACTAACCATCAGCTCTTCCTTAAGGGATAATTTAGACATATATTCTTCGACCCGCCAGTTGGCGGGGAGAAGTTTAAATATTAGTTCTCGTTCTGCAATGCAGAACTCGAACAATAATATCTTAAATTAAGTAATAAATCAAGAACGACCGTTGTAAAAAAATTGCGATGTTTTCACGACAACCCATTTTCCTTAAAAACATAGTCTATCTATAACAATATATATCTTTAATATACTGTTTTGCTTTGAGAAGAAAATCCGAAAAACATTTTTATGGGAATTTTTGTATCAGTACTATCTTAAGATATAGAAAGATGCACAAAAATGTCAAGAGCAGAAGTTTAGGACTAAATTTATAATTTCCGCATGGTATTTTTATGTATTTCTTATAATATCAAATAATATCATAAACAGGTAGTTTACATCTTTTCTTCAAACCAGCGATAGCTTCAAATTTAACCTTTAAGCGCTTATTGACATCGTCAGTTTATCTCTCCTATTGTTATTTATATAGGTATAAATTCGTATAATTTGGGTAATCTTGAAGCTAGATGAATAACCTTATTGAGAATTTCCGAAAAAAGCTTTCTTCCGAAGTTATTGACACAGCTTCTCTTGAAACCCATCTTTCTTCGCTCGATCATTTTGTGAAATGGTTTACCGCGACCAAGCAAACGGCTTTTAATCCAGATTTTGTTAATCTTATTGACATCGTCAATTTTCAAAGTTATCTAACCGGCAAAGGGGTTACCACCGAATCAATCCGTCACCATCTTTTTAGTTTAAAAAAGTTTTTTTCGTGGCTTAAGGAAACCAGTGTCATTGCCAAAGACCCTACGGCTGAAATCAATGCCGAATTTATTGCCACCAACACCGACACCTATCGTCTTAACGAATTCAAAGCCTGGCTTTTTAAAAACAACGCTTCGGAATCGACGATTAAAAACTATTTAGCCGATATCAACCAGTTTATTGTCTGGACCGAAACTTTAATTCAATCTCAAGGAGCAGGCGATAAGGAAAAAATCGGCAGTGAAATTTTTAAGTATCTAAATCTCGATTTGGTGGCAGAATACAAAACTAGGCTCGCGGGAATGACTAATCTGTCGCCCAAAACTATTAATCGGCGGCTGACCGCCATTCGACAGTGGTTAAGGTGGTTGGTTGAAGCCAAGTATCTTCCTCCTGACACTTTCGGTTTAGAAGAAAATAATAAAACCGTTTCTAATTTACCACCGCCTAAAAATGATTTTCTCCATCGCCTTCTTAACGATCGTCCTCTTTGGTATCGTAAATATCGCCTTTCCCGCCTGGGTCAATTCATGCGCACGATTCTTATTACTGCACTGGCTTTATTGATCGCTTTTTTATTAATCAATAATCTTATCGCGCCGCGATTTTTCCCTGGAAGCAAACAACCGGTTATCGTTACTCAAGCCGCCAAACCAAGATTAATTCCCTTTCATGGCACTCTGTATGGTGCTGGAAAAAAACCTATTACCGAAGCAGTTAAAGTTGTTTTTCGTCTCTACAACCAGAATTCGTCCGGCACCGCGCTTTGGACCTCGAAAACTTGGGATATCAAGCCTGACGCAAAAGGAGAATTTAACATTGTTTTAGGGGATAAAAATCAAAATGACCCCGTGATTAGCTCTGATATATTTAGCTCAAATCCAGCTCTTTTTATGGGTGTCACAGTTGGAAGCGATGGCGAATCTTCTCCCCGATTATCACTACCTCCAATCGCCCAGGCGGCAGAAAATGATGAAAGATCCCAAGTTCCGATTGTCGATTGGGCGCCGCACGCCGATTTGCTACAAGGCTATCCCCCTGCCCTGTTGGCAACGCCAAATACTATTCCCGTCGTCAATTCTCAAGGTAAAATTATTCTGGCCTCGCCTAATCCCGGCATTGAATCTAATTCGGGCACGTTTTCTCTGGTGGGCCAAACTCTAAGTATTGCCGCTCTGGACGGTGTTGTTAATCTTTCTTCCCAAGTTTCGTCTTCTTCGGCGATTAATTTTTCCGCTCCTAATTTACAAAATGGGGTCTTGCTTTATGGCAATCTGGATATTCCTTACAGCTTGGCTGATTTAATTCAACTCGCGGCGCAAGGCAAGGTTAAATTTTCAGTTGATAATAACGGTAATATTTTTGCCAACGGTGATTTTAAAACTCAAGGAAATGTCATTGTCGGTGGGCAGGTCCAATTGGGATCATACTCTGCCCCGCCTGTGCCGCGAGGTCTTGGCAGTATTTATTACAATTCCACCGGCGGCGGTGTTTACGTTTGGAATGGCACGGCTTGGGTTCAAACATTGGGTTTTACCGGTATTACCGGCCCGACTGGTCCGTCCGGAGCACCTGGTATTACTGGTTTAACCGGATATACCGGTGTTACTGGACCTACGGGCTCTACCGGTATTTCAGGATTTACTGGTTATACTGGACCATCAGGTATGACTGGATATACCGGAGTTACTGGCCCTACTGGATCAACTGGTATTTCCGGATTTACAGGTTTAACCGGACCGACCGGAATGACAGGTCCTACGGGAGTTACAGGACCAACCGGCTCAACGGGTATTTCCGGCTTTACGGGATTAACCGGACCTACAGGCATGACAGGTCCGACAGGAGCAACCGGAGACACTGGTCTTACCGGATTAACTGGACCAACAGGTTTAACTGGCCCTACTGGAGTTACTGGCCCAACAGGTTTAACTGGCCCTACTGGAGTTACTGGCCCGACCGGTTCTACTGGTCCGACAGGAACATCTGGTAATACTGGACCAACAGGTTTAACTGGCCCAACGGGCGTTTCTGGACCCACTGGATCTACTGGTATTTCTGGATTTACTGGATTTACTGGGCCAACTGGAATTACAGGACCTACGGGAGTAACTGGTCCCACCGGTTCAACTGGAATTAGCGGATTTACCGGATTCACGGGTCAAACAGGTGAAACTGGACCAACCGGAGCTACAGGTTTTACCGGTTTTACCGGATTAACTGGACCAACAGGAGAAACAGGTCCAACAGGTGTGACTGGACCAACTGGAGCTACTGGTGTTACCGGGTTTACCGGAACCGGATTTACAGGACCCACCGGCTTAACTGGACCTACTGGATTAACCGGACCAACTGGATCAACCGGAATTAGCGGGTTTACGGGATTTACTGGCCCTACCGGAGAAACAGGACCTACAGGTGTTACTGGACCAACAGGCTCAACTGGTATTTCAGGGTTTACTGGATTTACCGGACCGACAGGAGAAACGGGACCAACAGGATCGACCGGTATTTCTGGATTTACTGGAGTTACTGGCCCGACCGGGGTTACTGGTATTAGCGGATTTACCGGACCCACTGGTTCAACCGGTATTTCCGGTTTTACTGGATTTACCGGACCGTCTGGTACTACCGGTCCAACAGGCTCCACGGGTCTTAGCGGTTTTACCGGCTTATCAGGCTTAACCGGACCAACAGGAATTACTGGAAATACTGGCGTGACTGGACCAACTGGGGCGACCGGAATCACAGGATTTACTGGATTTACAGGTCCAACCGGCTCCACTGGTCCAACTGGCCCATCAGGAACCATGGGTGTCAGTGGTATTTCCGGACCTACGGGAGAAACCGGACCTACAGGCTTAACCGGACCAACTGGAGCTACTGGAAATACCGGTTTTACTGGATTTACCGGACCGACTGGAATAACAGGACCTACCGGAGCAAGCGGACCGACCGGCTCTACTGGAATTTCTGGTTTTACCGGTTTTACTGGATTTACCGGACCGACTGGAATAACAGGACCTACCG
>JACPZF010000057.1 GCA_016195615.1 Candidatus Gottesmanbacteria bacterium
AAATTGAAAAAATTTTGGGACTAAATTTTTAGTTTCTATTTTACGATGTTTAAATGTCCAAAAATTATTCAAAAGAAAATTTGAAATTATTGCTACCTCGCCGCCAAGTGCGGCAGAAATTGCTGGGTGTAAACCGAGATTTACAAATAATTCCAAACCTATGGTGTTAACAATAAAACCTATCGTGCCAACAGCGGCGAATTTGATAATGGTTTTTGAATCTCTAAGCCTAGCTTTAACACAAAATAAGAGAAGATCTTTGATGTAGTTAAAAATCTGCATTTTTGATAACCCTCTTGTTCTATCAACAAAGACAATAGGTATTTCCTTAATTTTGGCATCGGCTTTAAAGACTCCGTATAAAAACGCCGGCTGAAAAACAAAACTGTTTCCTCGCCAAGGAATTTCTTCTAGGTTAACTTTAGAAAATAAATCTTTTGTAAAAGCTCGATAAGAAGTGGTAAACTCGTGAACCTTGTAGGCTCCTAAAAGCAACCTTGATACCCAATTGGCAGACCAGGAAAAAAACCGTCGATACCATTCTAAATCGTTTTTTCCGCCTTTAATAAATCTTGAACCTTGTATAAAATTGTAGCCTTTATCAATCTGTATTAAAAAATTTACTATTTCTTTAGGATCATGCTGTAAGTCCGCATCCATTTGAATAACAACCTCCGCCGCCATTTTGGTAAAAGCAAACTGATAACCTTTCACTAATCCTACCCCTATGCCCCTCTCTTTCACATTCAACAGCTCTAAATGATGATTTGTCCTTTTTAATCTTCTTACTTCTTCACCTGTGCCATCGGGCGAGCTGCTATCTGATACCAAAACAAATAATTCCCAATCTGCAATTTTTCTTTGTTGCGCCAGGATTAAGGTAATAATATCTTCGATATTTTCTTTCTCGTTGTATGTCGGAAGAACAATTACGGCTTTTTTCATGATGTCTTTTTAAAATAATCTATGGTTTTTATTAATCCCTCTTCTAAGGAAATTTTCGGATTATAGCTAAGAAGTTCTCTCGCTCTGGTTAAATCAGGACGGCGTCTCGTAGGATCGTCTGCCGCTAGCGGCAAAAAATTTCTGGAAAGTTTAGTACCCAGTAGTTTTTCAATTATTTCAACTAGTTCCAAAATGCTAAACTCCCCATCGTTACCTAAATTAAAAACTTTCCCGGCAGTTTTTTCTGTCGCCATGGCTTTTACCAAACCATCAACTAAATCACTGACATAGCAGAAACTTCTTGTCTGTTTTCCACTTCCGTAAACTGTGATAGGATTATTTTTGATCGCCGAGACAATAAAATTAGACACCACCCTACCGTCTTGGACATCCATGCGGGGACCGTAGGTATTAAAAATGCGAACAATTCTCGCGTCTGTGTGATATTTTCGGAAATACGAAAAAGTCATCGCCTCGCCAAATCTTTTGCCTTCATCATAACAAGAACGGGGCCCATTGGGGTTAACATTACCAAAATAGGTTTCCTTCTGGGGATGTTCGAGCGGTTCGCCATAAATTTCGGAGCTCGAGGCATATAAAAATTTTGCCATCTTTAATTTCGCTAGTTCTAAAAGATGGTAAGTGCCTTGCGAGTTAACCAGTAGCGTTTCTATCGGATATTGCATGTAGCTTTTAGGGCTATTTTTGTTAGGACTGGCCGGGCTGGCTAAGTGATAAATCTCGTCGATAGTTTTTAATTTGGCAGTTTTTTTAACGAAGGTTCCACTATTAATATCGTCTTGCCAAAAAGTAAAATTTTTATGGTAAATAAGGTGTTCAATATTTATTTTTCTGCCGCTAAGCAGATTGTCAACGCACAAAACCCGATGGCCATCTTTTATCAAAAGGTCGCATAGCCAAGAACCCAAAAAACCTGCTCCTCCGGCGACAAGTATAAACATAAAGTCTAAACCCGCTGATTCTCCTTTTCCCGTTTTATGTCATTTTCTACCATCAACTTTACTAAATCGTTAAAGCTAACTTTCGGAGTCCAACCAAGAACTTTTTTGGCTTTAGTAGCGTTTCCGATTAAAAAGTCAACCTCGGCCGGCCGAAGCAATTTTTTGTCGATCTTAAGATACTTTTCCCAATTGGTAATTTTAGCGTATTTAAAAGCTAATTCTACAAATTCTTTTACGGAATGATTTTCGCCGGTGGCAATAACATAATCATCGGCAAAGTCTTGCTGCAGCATTAACCACATTGCCTCAACGTAGTCTCCGGCAAAACCCCAGTCGCGTTTGCTATGTAAATTGCCAAGACTGATTTCCTTTTGCAAACCAAGAGCAATACGCGCCACGCCATGGGTAATCTTTCTGGTAACAAATTCTAGACCCCTTCTGGGAGATTCGTGGTTAAAAAGAATTCCAGAACAAGCAAAGAGACTGTAACTTTCACGATAGTTGACGGTAATGTAGTGTCCATAGGCCTTGGCCACACCATATGGGCTTCGGGGATAAAATCTGGTTCTCTCTGTTTGGGGTGATTCGACAACCTTGCCAAACATTTCTGAGCTTGAGGCTTGGTAAAATTTTATTTTGGGGTTAACCATACGTATTGCCTCAAGCATTCGCACGACTCCTAAGGCCGTGATTTCTCCTGTCAAAACCGGTTGGTTCCAAGACGTTCCCACAAAAGATTGTGCTGCCAAGTTATAAACCTCCTCAGGTCCCACTTCTACTAGGGCATTAGAAAGCGAATTCTGATCCAACAAGTCTCCTTGGACTAGAGTTATTTTCTCTTGGATATGCTTTATTCTCTCGTTATTTACGGTGCTGGTTCGACGAGTTAGACCATAGACCATGTACCCCTTACTTAAAAGAAATTCCGCCAGATACGAACCATCCTGGCCGGTTATTCCTGTTATTAAAGCTTTCTTCATGCTGACCCCTTTCTATTTATTATCTTAAACTAATAGAGAATAAGTTTTATCTACCCGTTCCAAAGTAGGTAAAACCCAAACTCTTCATTTTTCCTGGTTCATAAATATTCCGACCGTCAAAAATTACTGGTTTTTTTAGAAGTTTCTTTATTTTTTCCAAATCCAACTGCTTAAATTCATTCCATTCCGTCAAAATTAATAACGCTTGAGCGTCTTGTGCTGCTTCGTAGGGGCTTTTTACATAAGAAATTGTCGGTAATGATTTTTGAGCATTCTCCTTGGCCTTGGGGTCAAAGGCGACGACTTTTGCCCCCTTTCCTACTAAGGAATTAATAATAGGAATAGATGGTGCATCTCGCATATCGTCAGTATTTGGTTTGAAAGCAAGACCCAAAACACCAATCTTGGCACCTTTCAATTTGCTACCAAAAAATTTAACAATTTTCTTTGTAAAATTTAGGTAAGCTAGTTTATTGATTTCTTCTACCGCTGAGAAAAGCACGTCACTGGTTTTATACCGTCTAGCCATAGCTACGAGGGCTTTGACGTCTTTTGGAAAACAACTTCCACCGTAACCGATTCCGGCGCTGAGAAATTGTCTACCAATACGCTGATCAAGTCCAATCGCCTCCATTACCTGCTCCACGTCGGCCCCAGCCACCTCGCAAAACATCGCCATGGCGTTAGCAAAAGATATTTTGGTAGCAAGCATCGTATTGGCGGCATATTTAATGACCTCCGCGGTTTCAATGGTTGTAATTACAAAATGCCCGTTAATTGGTTTATGTAACTCCAAAAGCATATCGCGAGCCTTTCTATTCTCGACCCCGATGACAATTCTGTCTGGATTTAAAGTGTCATATAGAGCCGTGCCTTCTCGCAAAAATTCCGGACAGGAAGCGATTTCAAAGGAGGCGTTTTTAGGCTTAAATTTATTTAGAATTTTGGCAATTTCGCGGTTTGTCCCAACCGGCACCGTACTTTTGCAGGTAATTAGGGAAAACCCTCGTAGGTTTTTAGCAATTTTTTCCGTTGCCTCAAAAACAGACGATAAATCTGCCTCACCAGAAGCAGACGACGGCGTCCCGACAGAGATAAAGATGATATCGGCTTCTGAAACTGTTTCTTCATAACTTAAGGTGAAAGAAAGCCGTCTGGCTTGTAAGTTTCTTTTTACGACCTCTTCCAGTCCTGGCTCAAAAAACGGCAATATGCCTTTTTTAAGATTAGCAATCTTTTGCGGAGTTCTTCCCACGCAAAAAACAGTATTTCCCAAATCGGCAAAAACCGCTGCCGTTACTAAACCAACATAACCATGTCCGATGACTGCTAATTTCATTTAAGGTCCTTTTTTAATTTCTGATTAATTTTTGCCACCACCATTTATTTTCTTTATACCAGTTTACTGTCTTTTCCAGCCAATGGTCAAAATCAAATCTTGGTACCCAACCTAGTTCTGCTTTTATTTTCCTCCAATCCATGCTATAGCGCCTATCGTGTCCGAGCCTGTCTGTAACGAAAGAAATTTTTGTTTCGTCTTCGCCAAGAATGGTTATTATTTTTTTAACCACTTGTAAATTATTGATATCCTTGGTCAGTCCGCCAACGCAATAGGTCTCCCCAACCTTTCCTTTTTCCAAAATCAACTCGATCGCCCGACAATGATCTTCCACAAATAACCAATCTCTTACCTGCAGGCCGTCTCCATAAATTGGCACTTTTTTCCCCCTCAACAAATTAGTAATGGTAAGAGGTATTAGTTTCTCGGGATACTGGAAGGGCCCAAAGTTATTGGAGCAGTTTGTTATCGTAGTTTCGAGGCCATAAGTGTTACCATAAGCTCTTACCAAATGGTCTGATCCTGCTTTGCTTGCCGCATAAGGACTTTTGGGATTATAATTTGTTCGTTCACTAAATTTACTCTTTGTATTTAATTCTAGGCTTCCGAAAACTTCATCTGTTGAAACGTGATGGAACCGTTTTACTTTATTTTTTATGGCGGCGGAAAGTAGTACTTGCGTTCCCAAAACATTGGTTTTGACAAAAACAGCAGGTTCTACAATTGAGCGGTCGACGTGGCTTTCGGCGGCAAAATGAACTACAAGATCCATTCCAACCATTACTTCGTTAACTTTTCTAGGGTCACAGATATCGCCTTTAACAAAAAAATAGTTAGGATTATTTTCGATTGATTTTAAATTATCAAGGTTACCCGCGTAGGACAACTTATCAAAATTAATAATTTTATCAGCCGGGTGGTTTTTAAGCCAATAAATAATAAAATTAGAACCAATAAAGCCTGCCCCGCCTGTTACCAGTATTTTCATCTCGTCCCCTTTTTTTTAGCCCAGTATTCATTGGTTGCAAATAGACTTTGAAACGTTCCTGCATCAGACCAAAAACCGCGGAGCATTTGCCAATGCATCTGGCCCTTTTTAATATAAACATTGTTTACATCCGTAATCTCCAATTCGTTTCGCCATGAAGGCTTGCACATTTTTATATAATCAAAAACGTGATAATCATATAAATAAAGACCCGTAACCGCCAGATTACTTTTTGGACTTTTTGGTTTTTCCTCAATTTTAACGATTTTGGATTTGTCTTTTTCATCAAAAACCGCAATACCGAAACGCCTTGGGTCATCTACGTCCTTTAGGAATATCGTCGCGCCGGACTTAAATTCTTTCACGGCTCCCGTAATATCATCGTCGGTAGGATTATCGCCTAACATTACGGCGACACTGTCACCATCGGCAAAATCTTGACAGAGAGAAAGTGCTTGGGCAATTCCGCCTTCTTTTTCTTGATAAACATATTCTAGATGCAAAACACCCAAATCCTCGCCATTTTTTAAAACTGAAATAAAATCGCCAGCATGGGGTCCGCCAACCACAATAACAATATCGGTTATCCCGGCCTTAACGAGCGTTTTAATTGGATAAAACACCATTGGCTGATCATAAACGGGAAGGAGATGTTTATTCGTAGCGTACGTCAAGGGATAGAGCCTGGTCCCCAAACCTCCTGCTAAAACGACACCTTTCATAGAGCGATCATGGCCAACGAGAAGAAAACTACCAAATCCCATGATTAGGATTATGAGTAAAAAAACGTAGTGTAGTAGATCTTTTTTAAGGGTTTTTACCATAGATTAAATGATTGCTCCTCGCTCGGTTAAATAAAGCGCTGCTAGGAGAAAAAAGAAAAATACCATATGGGCAATATTATTTCCCGATATCCGATAAACTTTTTTCCTAAAGACCAGCACGGCGTCAACATACAACAAAATAATTAAGAATACACCAAGGGCCATTGCCATTTGTTTCGTCAGACTAAAAATATTAAAAGTTGGTTTGGAAACAACCGCCCCCTGAACGCTTTTTATTGATTCTTTTACGGACTGATTAATGTTTACGGCTAATGCTTCTGTACCCGATGAATTTACTGCCGAAATTTGGGGCGGGTTTTGGGTTTGAGTACCAAAAAGCTGGACCACTAAGGTCGTTGGTTCTCCGCTTAGGTTACCGTTAACCACGGCTAAACCCATATCGCTAAACTTGGAATCAAGGATGTTTTTTTTATGTGTTGCTGATTTCATCCAAGCGGCTACCACTTGATTCGAAAGCGCAAAATCACGCGCCAGATTCTCACCCGCATATTTATATTGGTAACCGGCCTGATCAATAAAAAACCACGGCGTCTTTCCGTCTGGCGCAAAGTGCGCCCAGTAACCCTTAGTAAACATATCATTAGCCTTCTCTGTTGCCGCTTTGTTTAGTAAATTATTTATTTTAAGAGGAGTCAAACCATTTTCGATACGCTCTTTGTTAACAGCTTCTTCTAAATCCTGACTGTTGATATTGGTTGCTAAACCAAGAACTTGTGGACTCGTAAACATCACCAATGAAAACATAATCTGGCTGGCAAGGAAAAGAAAAATATAAACTAGAAGCGACGAATGGTGTAAAAGTCTTGCCTTATGATTATTTGTCGGATGCGGCAAAAATAAATGCTGGAGCAGTTTAAGCATATATAAGTAGGGTCTTGTCTACTTAACTAATAATTATAGGTTAAATAATTCGACGAGTTTCTTTAGGGATTTTTCTAAGTTTCCCCGGTTGTTAAACCGCCACTCGGATTCCTTTA
>JACPZF010000002.1 GCA_016195615.1 Candidatus Gottesmanbacteria bacterium
ATAATTTACAAATCTCTGTTTATCGGAAAACTGTATACTATGTGCTGACCTCCCTACATGGAGTAAAAAATACACCGTTGACAGTTCTTCGCGTTGACTTTAAAATGGGTTAACAAATTTAAACTGCCCATATGATTGACGTTACCCAGTTCATTTTAATCTCCGTGGTTGTTTCTCTCACCGTTGTTTTAATAGTCATCGGCATCCAAACCGTAGCCATCCTAAAAGAATTTCGTACCACCGTTTCCAAAATTAATAAGATTCTTGATGATACCGGATCGATAACTGAAAGCGTGGCCAAACCTATTTCCGTCGCGTCGGGATTTTTGGTCGGTTTAAAAAGCCGACCCCTGCTTCACGGGGTTTTAAACGTATTAAAAAGACAAAGTAAAAAAGAGAAAACGGAAGAAGAATAATTATGTGTGATCAGCACAAAAATAATTTTTGGGAAGGAGTCACCGCTGGAGCGATTTTGGGTGTAGCCGCGTATGTTTTTTTAGGATCCGACGAAGGCAAGAAATTTACTAAGGATTTCAAAAAGAAAGCCGCGCCCTATCTGGAAGATTTAGCCGAGGTTTTGGAGCAGTGGAAAGACGAAAACGAGAGCTTGCTGGAAAAAGCGGAAGCGGTCAAAGACACCATAGAAGAACACCTTGAGGAAACTAAAGGCCAGGTTGGTCCCGCTGTTGCGGCAAAACTAGAAGGCTCGCTTTCCCATATAGAAGAGCTGCAGGAAAGAGGCAGAGAAGCCACCGCGACTATCCGCAAGCGTTTTTTCAAAAACGTCAAAAAACCAATAAACTAAGCCTTCTAACAACAGAGACTTTTAAAGAAATTTTCATTAGTCCCTAAACCAGACAATCCTCGCCATGACAGGGTGCGTAAGTCCTGCTATAATTTGTTTCATGACCGCAGACGAGTTAAGAAAAAAATATCTGCAATTTTTTGTTGAAAAGGGACATCAGGAAATCTCCTCAGCTAATCTCGTGCCGGAAAATGATCCGACGGCACTTTTTATCAACTCCGGCATGCACCCTTTGGTGCCATATCTTTTAGGTCAGCCCCATCCACTTGGTAAAAGATTAACCAGCATCCAAAAATGTATTCGTACGGCAGACATCGAAGAGGTGGGCGATAGCGTACATTTGACTTTTTTTGAAATGCTGGGCAATTGGTCCTTGGGAGATTATTTTAAAAAAGAAGCGATCAACTGGTCTTTTGAATTTTTAACCAATCCAAAATGGCTTGGCCTTGATCCGCAAAAAATCTACGTTTCCGTTTTTGAGGGAGATCCTGAGATGGGAGTGGTTTTAGACGAAGAATCAATTGCCATTTGGCAAGAGGTGTTTAAAAAAGTCGGTATTAAAGCCCAGGTAGGTGAAAGAATTTTTGCTTATCCAAAAGAAAAAAACTGGTGGGGGCCGGCGGGGCAAACCGGACCCTCTGGTCCGGACACGGAAATGTTTTACGACACGGGAAAATCTCATAACCTACGCTTTGGTAAAAAATGTCATCCGAATTGCGAGTGCGGCAAGTTCGTCGAAATTTGGAACGACGTTTTTATGGAGTTTAATAAAACGCCTCAAGGGAAATTTATCCCCCTGCCGCAAAAAAACGTCGATACGGGCCTGGGATTAGAAAGAGAATTAATGATTCTTCAGGGAAAAGAGAGCATTTATGAGACGGAATTATTCCAAAACATTATTTTCAAAATCGAAGAAATCTCCGGCAAATTACATGCTCAAAGTCAATACCAAAGAGCCATTAGAATTATTGCCGACCATCTCCGTAGTGCCGCTTTTATTATTGCCGATGGCGTTTTACCATCCAATAAAGAACAGGGGAGTGTTTTAAGAAGATTAATCAGGCGGTCTTTACGGTTTGGCAGACAGCTTGGCATTTTGGAGCTTTTTTGCGGCGAGGTGGCAAAAGTAGTAATTGCTGATTATCAAAAAGTTTATCCAGAACTAGAAAGCTATAAAGAAAAAATTGTTGAAGTGCTAATAGAGGAAGAAAATAAATTTGCTAAAACGATAGACATTGGTCTGCGCGAGTGGGAAAAACTGGTTTCGAAAAAGTCCAAAAACATTTCTGGTAAAGAGTCCTTTTATCTTTATGAAACCTTTGGTTTTCCCCTTGAAATCATTGAAGAATTAGCCAAAGAGAAAAAAATCAAAATTGACGTCAACGAATTCCAAGAAGAATACAACAAACACCAACAGGCTTCCCGACAAGGGGCGGCAAAACGCTTCTCCGGCGGTTTAGCCGACCATAGCGAAGCCACGACCAAATTGCATACTGCCACTCACCTACTGCAGCAATCACTGCGTTTGGTTTTGGGAACACACGTTCACCAGGCAGGATCGAATATTACCGCCGAAAGACTGCGTTTTGATTTTACTCAAGATAGAAAACTCACAGAAGAAGAGATTAAAAAAGTAGAGGCTTTGGTTAACGAAAAAATCAAGGAAAACCTAGCGGTAAGTTTTGCCGTTAAAACACTTGCGGAAGCCAAAAAAGAAGGCGCCCTGGCTTTTTTTGGAGAGAAATATCAGGATAAAGTAAAAATTTACACGATTGGTAGTTTTTCCAAAGAAGTCTGCGGCGGACCCCATGTTGACTTTACAGGACACTTGGGAAGTTTTAAGATTAAAAAAGAAGAGGCGGCAGCAAGTGGCGTGCGTAGGATTTACGCGACGCTTAATTAATTATGGTGGAAGCAATCAATAAGCTTTGGCAGAGATTGGCGCCAACGACCCCCAAAGAAAACTTTCTCACTTTGGCTTTTACCCCAAATTTGGTAAAAGCAGTCATTTGGGAACTAAGCGGCAAAAGAGCGGAAATATTAGCCGATACTTCAGAGCAATATGACGAGACACTGGAACCGGGTGGAATAAAAGCTGCCAATTTAGCCATTTCAACCATCGAAGAAAAAGTGCTGGGAGTTTCTAAAGTTGTCTTTGGGGTGCCGTTTAGTTGGGTGGAAGAAGGGAAAATCCAGAGTCACTATCAAAGTTTTCTGAAAAAATTATCAGCCGAATTAGACCTAACGCCGCTAGGGTTTGTTGTTATCCAGGACGCTCTCAATTTCTATTTAGAAAAAGAGGAAGGCATGCCCCTAACGGCTATTTTAGTGGAAGTTTTAGAAAAAGATCTCATCGTTTCCCTCATTAAAATAGGCAAAACCAGAATTGTTAAAGCAAAAAGAGTAGAACAAGGCAATGCGGAAACGCTCTCTTTGATTTTAAAAGAATTTTCTCTTGACGAAGTGTTGCCGTCGAATATTTTAATCTATGGGCAGGGCAATAATCTCGAAGAAGTTAAGCAGGAATTAATTTCCTTTCCCTGGTTAACTAAGGTTGATTTTTTACATTTTCCTAAAATTGAGGTTTTACCAAAAGATATTGATATTATTGCTACAACCTATTCGGGTGTGTCAGAAATTGCCGGCATACCCAAAGTGCAACTTGTCATTAGAGAAAAAAATAAGACAGAGAAGGCCCAAGACAAATTACACGAAATAAGTAAACCCACCCCCGAAGCTGTAACAGAAGAAATTATAACCAAAGAGACGGAGGAAGAAACCGGATTTATTATAGGCGAAGATATTCTCGAGAAAAAGGCATCATTAGAAACAGCAGAAAATAGCAGTTTCGAATTAGAAAAAGAATTTGTCGAAAAAGAAGTCCAAAAAAGCGAAGGAATCACCCCTCCCCCCAAAGAATTTAAATTTAATCTGGCTCTCCCAAAAATACGCTTAAACTTGTCGGAGTTTAAAAAAATTAAATTACCGAAACTCAAAATTATTGTTCCTAAAATACCTTTTCTTGCCCATGTTTTTAGTTGGTTTAAATGGCCCACACAGTTTAAATTTTTGGCCCTCTTCGGAATAGTTGTACTGCTCCTTTTTATCACGGGGGTAGCGATCTATTGGAATATTTTGCATGCCGAGGTAACTTTGATAGTCGAGTCCAAAACGGTTACCAAAAGTGCCGAAGTGGGTATTTTACCAACAGCCAGTCTGATTGATGATAATAAAAAAATTATTCCCGGAAAATTTAGGGAAACCACCGAGAGCGGAAAGTTAACGGCCTTGTCTACAGGAATTAAGACAACCGGAGAAAGAGCCCGAGGAGAAGCGACGATATTTAATAAAACCAGCAGCGCTAAAGGATTTCCCGAAGGAACAGTTTTAAATGGCGATGGTTTAAAATTCAGTCTGGATTCCTCGGCTTCGGTTTCGGCGCAAAGTGTTAATGAAACCCCTGGCGGCGCTACTATTACCTATGGCAAGCAAAAAGTTCCGATTACCGCTTCTGCCTTTGGCAGTAAATACAACCTAGCCGCCAACTCAAGTTTTAAAATTGGCGATTTTTCCCTGACTTCTTTTGAAGGCAAAAATGAACAGCCGTTTAGCGGTGGTTCGAGTCGGGAGATTACAGTTGTCAGTAAAGACGACCAAGATAAGCTGTTAAAACAATTAACCCAAAATCTTTTAGAAAAAGCCAAAACTAGTTTACAGGCTAAGGGAAACGAAGATAAAAAAGTAATCGAGGCGACTATTGATACGACAGTTAATAAAAAACAATTTAGCAGTCCCGTGGATAGTGAAGCAAAAGACCTAACTTTGGATGCGGAAGTAAAATTTAAAGCCTTAGTTTTTGACGATCAAGATCTTAAAAGCTTGATGGGGAAAATGATAAGTAGTGAGATACCTGATGGTTTTAGTTATCAACCGCAGAACGCGAAAGATCAAGTTGAGATCAAAGAGGTTAAAAAAGACGGCAGTGTCGTCTTAAAAGTTAATTTTACGGCTAAACTGCTACCTAAAATTGAAGTTGGTGAAATCCAAAAAGGCCTAACAGGGAAAAGTCTTTCCGGAGGCAAAAAATATCTCGGTCTTTTTAAAAACGTCAGTTCTTTTGAGGTTGCCATTAAGCCAAATCTTCCCAGTTTTCTGCTCGCCTTCCCGCGCGTTCCTCAAAACATCAAAGTCGACATTGTGACGAAATAAAGAATTTGACAAGATAGCTTTAAGGTTTTAGAATAGCCCCTAAAATCAATCTGCCTCTTAGTAATATTTATCACTTTAAATACTTTTGTATGACTGCAGGCACGATCGAAGTTTTAGAGGCAAATCACATTATTGAATCTTCCCTCTATCACTTAGATATAGAAAAAATAGATTTTAATTCCCCAAAAGGGTTAACGGATGTTAATTTGCTAGCAGGAAAAGTTTTTGAAACGATTGATCGCCCTGGCGTAGAAGGGATAAGGGTACTGATGGGAAATACACCGGAAGGAAGAAGTAGAGTTTTACGAGCAGTACATCTTCATGATTTTCCCCCGCAGGACTCCGTAGGGTGGGATATCTATGAGACCTTATTAAAGGCGTCGCAATTTAAGGAGAAATTATCGCGAGATCTTATAATTGGCTTTGTCAAAAACGGCGCCAACTTCGGATTAAAAGAGTACGAGCTTGATGTTATTACTACTCTTTGCAGAATCGGCGGCGTTTACGATGATCTTTGTCTTCGTTGGCGGGAAGATGTGCAAAGAAACCCTTTAAATTTGAAGGCAAAAGAATTAGGAATAATAAACCAGTATTCTGTCCTAATAAATGACGAAGGCCAACCGAAACAAGTCCCCTACAGCGTAAGGTATAAAGAAGAGATTGATCAAATAACTAGCGCGTGGCAAGAGCTTGCGGCTAGGCTGTCTCGATCAGAAGACCAAGACGCTTTGGGAATAGGAAAATATTTTAGTAAATACGCCGAGGCATTAGGAGGAAAAAATTTAGATACTTTAGCAGAGTCATGGAGAAATGTAGATCGGATATGGATGCAGGAAGTAAGAGGCAGACTACAGCTAATAGGAACAAGAGAATACGGATACTATGATCCTAATAAATACAGGATTTTCCCTGACATGAGGCTTTCCATAAAAGAGGAGGCAACGAATGCGGGGATAATAAAAGTTAAAAACGCCATGAAGAAATTTTTAACACTAAGCTTTGGCTCGTTTAAGGTTTTTCAAGAAACATTCTCGGCCATGGAAAAAGTGATGGTAATCTTTGGTGATGATGTTGTCTTTACCGGTTCGCTCGATTTTCAACCATCAGGAGAATCCTTACCTAACGAAAGAGTTGTACAAAAGGAAGAAGGAACAAAAGTTTTTGTAACACCAAACGTTCTTGAAGCTAGATGGAATTTGGCCTTAGATCTAGCCAGAAAAGTTTTTCCTCAAGATTACCACTTATTTCAAAGTGTCAACGTTTTAAGAGATGCTTGTGAAATTATGACAGGGGGACACGAGTTTGGCGAACCATTATTTCAAACCGACGAAGTAGAGGCAGCGTTGGGTGAAGAAATAACTTATTTTTTAAACGAAGATCTTGCCAATTTAAGTATTACTGCTGTTGTTCCTCATGCGGTAGAGTCAAAAGAAATGCCGCCAGAGATTTTAATGACTCACGCTGTTAGACTGCTTGGGGTTTGTTTACGTCACCTTGATGTGGCAAGGGGACAAGAACACCTGCAGCCATATAACGTCGGCCCGGGACTTTTAGGGTTAAGGAGAATGATTGAAACAGGATTTATTTATAAAGAGGGAAGTATAGCTCTTTAAAAACGAAATGTCAGGTTTTGTAGTATCCTAAAAGAGTGATACGCATTAACCTGTCCGATGATGAAAAACATCTTCTTAAAGGAT
>JACPZF010000054.1 GCA_016195615.1 Candidatus Gottesmanbacteria bacterium
AAAGCTTTTGGAGGATTAGATTAAGAAGAGACTATCATTCTGCCATGTTCAAGGCTTTCGTCTATTTGGCACTTATTATTGTCTTAATAAGAAATTAGGAGTTTTGAAATGACCTTGTATTATTAGAGTGATAATTGGTTCAATAATAGTGGATATTCTTCTTTAATTTTTCTTGTTTTGGTTTTAGATGGTAAAATAAGATTATGCGTATCGGTATTGACATTGATGACGTGATGGTACGAAGCGGTCAGGTTTTCTACCAAAGAATAAACGAAAGGTTTGGTTTAAATATTGAATTTACCAAAGTTCCCTCTTTTAGCTACGTCGACGAACAAATCCTCAAAAAAGGTTATAGCCTTGAAGACTTTTATAAGTTCTTAACCGACATGCAAACCAAATCGCCGTATCACAAGGAGCTGGTTTTGCGCCGGGGCGGGAGAGAAGCCATTAAAAGATTATATAAAAATGGTCATATTATTTATTTAATTTCCAACCGCCATATTTTGATTTTGCCCTATACCACGGTCTGGTTAAAAAATATCGGCATTCTGCGCTATCTCTCTGGAGTTTTGCATAACACCTATACTCAAAAACCTTATGACCTTTTTAAAATCCGGGAAGCCAAAAGACTCAAAGTCGAGGTTTTCTTAGAAGACGCCTTGGATTATGCTCTGCCTTTAGCCCGAAACAAAATAGATGTATTAACGAATGAATTTTTAATCCTTTAATGTTTTAATCTTTTAATCCGTTAACTGTTATTTCGGCTGACAAAAGCCGCTAGTTTCTTGTTCTTTCCGACAGACAAGCCCTGGTGGGCAGGAAATATTTCCGATACCGCCGCAAAATTGCCCCACACCAAAGGGTTGATCAGAAGAAGTAGCAACCGGCTGTTCTTTCGTTGCTGGAATTTCGCCGGACGCGGGTGGCGGAGTAGTGATGAAGGGTGTATCCACGGGTATATGTTTTTTAGGAGTGGTACCAATAGAAGCAATGGTTGCTAAAAAACCAATCGTAAAACCAGCCAAGACAATAATAAAAAAGCGTTTCATAGCAAAGAGGACGTAATTAGTGTATAATAGTTACTCTTTATGAAATTGGCAAGAAATCTATCTTTAGTCGCCTGTTCCATTTTTATTCTTTTGACAGTTACGGTGATGGTCAAAGCCCAAACGAGGGCCGAGATGGTCAAAGACAATGTCAAAAAGACGAGTGATTACGTTTTGCCTTTTCCCGGTATTCTTCCTGATAATGTTTTATATAACTTGAAAGTAGTTAGAGATAAGGTTTTTGAGTTTTTGATCATTGATCCGGTTAAAAAAGCCGACTTCTATTTACTTCAGGCCGATAAAAGACTAGCTAGCGGCGAAGCGCTTATTAATAATTCTAAATTTCTTTTGGGCGAACAAACGATTAGCAAGGCGGAGAAGTATTTAATACAAGCTGTTGATATGGCGTCTGTGGCCAAAGCTCGGGGTAAAGAAGTAAACGACATTATGGAGAGGTTAAAAAAGGCCGGCCAAAAACACGCCGAGGTCATTAGCGCTTTGCAAAAAAGCAGTCCCGAATCGATTTCCGAAGGCCTTTTACTATCTTTATCTCTAAACGAAAAAGCGATCGCTGGTTTAAATAATCTCTTAGGGCCAAAAGAAGCAACAAGCTCTTCATCTTTAGCCCCCAAATAAAAAGATACCCTCTTATTGTTCACAAATTTTATTCTTACCAAAATTAGTTAATTTTTTTTGGATTTTTTCCTAGCAGCCGTTGAGCAAAAAAACTTCTTCAAGGCTGACTTTTAAGCTGGTCTATTTTAGTAGTAGTTTGACATATTGACACTCCACAATTTGTGTTATATCTTTTCTCAAGACACTACATATGGGGTTTATTTATGAAATGTCCGTACTGCGGCAAAGACCAAAGCGAAGTTATTGAAACCAGAGACAACGACGACCTTTCGGCCACGAGAAGAAGACGCGAATGTACTGATTGTAAAAAACGCTTTACGACCTACGAGAGGGTGGAAAACATTGAGCTGTTTGTAAGAAAAAAAGACCAAAGAAGAGAGCCCTTTAATCGGGAAAAACTGCGAGGCGGCATCATGAAGGCTTGTGAAAAAACTTCGGTGTCGCTAGAAGGAGTTGAAAAGATAATTGACGAGGTGGAAAGGGAGTTGCGATCGCAGGATAGTATCGAGGTAGATAGTAAAAAAATCGGCCAATTGGTCGCTAGCAAATTAAAAAAATACGATAAGGTTGCCTATATTCGATTTGCCAGTGTTTTTAGACAGTTTGTCGACGTTGAAGATTTTGCCAGCGAAGCCCAGAAACTAAGTGAGTCCCCAAAAAGATAAATTTCTAATTTCTAATTCTTAATTTCTAATGAATAAATTACTTATAAAAAAAATTAAAAAACGCGACGGCCGGATTGTTGCTTTTGAACCGGAGAAGATTTTTAAAGCCATCGAGATGTCAGGAAGCGACACAGGAGAGTACCAAAGTAGCACCGCGAGAAAAATCTGCGATAATGTTTTGGAAAAGATCGCCATAAAATATAAAGAAGGCAGTATTCCTTCGGTTGAAGAAATCCAAGATGTTGTCGAGCCGACGATTGCCGAAGCGGGTTTTTTTGCTACCGCCAAACACTATATTCTCTACCGCCAGGAACACGCCAAAATCAGAAAAGCCCAAGTAGCTCTGGGTATTCCCGATGACGTAGGTTTGCCTCTTAACAGTCTACGAGTCTTAGAAGCGCGCTACTTAGTTCGCGACCAAAAACGAAATATTAAAGAAAGCCCCAGACAGTTATTTGAAAGAGTGGCGCGCACCATTGCCACCATGGAAAAAAAGTGGGGCGGAGACAAAGCCAAAAAGAAATACGAAGAAGAGTTCTTCGGCATGATGACGAGGCGCGAATTTATTCCCAACTCGCCGACCCTCATGAATGCCGGAACGGGAAGCGGACAACTCTCGGCGTGTTTTGTTATTCCGGTAGCAGATGATATGGGTGAAATTTTTAACGCGGTAAGAGCGGCAGCTTTAATCCACCAAACCGGCGGCGGCACGGGATTTAGTTTTTCACGCCTTCGACCAAAAGGCGACGTGGTCGGATCAACCGGCGGTATCGCTTCAGGACCAGTTTCTTTCATGCGCGTTTTTAATATGGCCACCGAGGTAATCAAGCAAGGTGGCAAAAGACGCGGGGCCAACATGGGAATTTTAAGAGTCGACCATCCGGATATTTTAGATTTTATTTCCTGCAAAGAGGACATGGTTTCGATAACCAATTTTAATATTTCCGTAACCGTAACGGAGAAGTTTATGAAAGCCGTTGAAAAGAACGCCGAATACGAACTCATTAATCCCCACACCAAAGAAGTTGCCGGAAAACTAAACGCGAGAATGGTTTTTGATTTAATTGTTTTAAACGCCTGGAAAAACGGCGACCCGGGAATTATTTTTATCGATCGCATTAACCGGGATAATCCCACTTCACACATTGCCGAAATCGAAGCGACCAATCCCTGTATCGCCAAAGGAACCTTTGTTTGTACAAATCAGTGTCTGGTTCCCATTAATGAGGTGGTAGATAAACAAAACGAAAAATCATGGAAGCTTTTAGTAGATCATCGGGTAACAGGAGGCGAAGGCACTCATTTTTGGTCTTTGGCGGGAGCTTATTCCCAAGGCAAAAAGAACGTATGGAAATTAACCACTAAAAGCGGGTTTTCTTTAGCGGCCACCCCCGACCATAAAATTATGACCACCCGCGGCTGGGTAGAGTTGGCCAAACTTAAGTCGGGAGAGGATAAGGTTTTACTTCAGCCCCAAGCAGGCGTTTACGGTCATGATAAAAAATTACCTTTTGTTCCTCAAAACTTGGTTAGCGGGCAAAACGGCCGCGTTTATCGGTTTAATTTTCCCAACGAGTGGTCAAAAGAATTAGGACAAGTTCTAGGATTATTAGTAGGAGATGGATGGTTGAGAACAGGAGATAAAAACTGCCGAGTAGGATTCACTTTTTCTGATGAAGATAAAAAACTTTTAGATTATTTCCGTCCCATTCTTAACAAATGGTACGGACGAGACATTAAATCGGTGAATCGAAAAAATACGGTTTGGCATTTATCTTACCACGGAAAATTTTTCTGTGGTTTCTTTCAAGAATTAGGAGTAAAAGGCGTAAAGGCCATAGAAAAAGAAGTGCCAAAAAGTATTTTTGCGGCACCAAAAGAAGGAGTGGTTGGGTTTTTGCAAGGAATTTTTAGCGCCGATGGTACAGTGCGCAATAGCAAAAAAAGCAACAGTGACTGGCTTGCTTTAACCTCAAAAAGTAAAAAATTATTAGAGGGAGTACAACTTTTATTACTAAACTTAGGAATTAAAAGCCGGATTTTTGATCGCAGCCGAAAACCGAGAAAAGCAATGTTTCCTTATCTGAATAAAAATGGCCAACGCAAAACTTATACAACCGACGGAATTCTTTACGAGTTAGGAATTTTTGGCGAGTTTCGAGAAAAATTTAAAACAGAAATAAGGTTTCTTAGCAAGAAAAAACAAGATCGACTAAACGATATCCATCATCGGATAAGACTTTCCCACCAAGACCAGTTTTTAGATCCGGTTTTATCGGTAGAGAAATGGGGGAAGGACGATGTCTATGATTTGACCGAAGCGGTTAGTCATTCTATGATTGTTAACGGGATTGTGGCGCACCAGTGCGGTGAACAACCACTTATGCCATATGATTCCTGTAATTTAGGAAGCATTAATTTAGACCAGATGCTCAAAGTTAAAGGATTTGACGAAAAGACGAAGACAACTAAATACGAAATCGATTGGGAAAAATTAGAAAAGACTACCAGGTTGTCGACGAGATTTCTCGACGACGTCATTGAAGCCAATAAATTTCCTTTAGGAGAAATTGATAAAGTCGTTCGGGCCAACCGGACCGTTGGTTTAGGAATTATGGGTTGGGCTGATCTTTTGGTTGATTTAAGAATTCCCTACATGAGTAACGAGGCGGTAAGCCTGGGAGAAAAAGTGATGAAATTTATTACGGAAAAAGGTCGAGACGAATCGGTTAAGATGGGTAAAGAAAGAGGTTCGTTTAAAAACTTTCCGGGCAGCTCTTGGCAAAAAAAAGGCTATAAATATATGCGTAACCGCACAGTAACGACCATTGCGCCAACCGGAACGATTGGTTTAATTGCCGATTGCTCGCAGGGCATCGAGCCGATTTTTGCCCTGGCGCATTTAAGACGATCAAGTCTTGCTGCCCAAGAGAATCTTGGCGACGAGCTTTATTATACCTATCAAAAATTTGAAGAAGAATTAAAAAGACGAAGTCTTTACAGTGAAGAATTAATGGCAGAGGTAGCCAAAAGCGGCGCCGTTGGCCATCTTAATCACGGACTGCCAGAAGATTTAAAAAAGATTTATGTAACCGCCCACGAGATAACACCAATCTGGCATCTTAAAATGCAGGCGGCGTTTCAAAAATACACCGACAACGCCGTCTCCAAAACGGTTAATTTCGCCAAAGAAGCAATGACCCAAGATGTCGAAGAAGTCTATATGTTGGCCTATAAACTTGGCTGTAAAGGAGTGACGATTTATCGCGATTCTTCCCGACCCAACCAGGTTTTAAATCTTGACGTTACTGGTAGGAAAAAACACGAGGAGGAAAAAAAGACAGTCCCGCAAATTGTAACAAACGGCAATGGCAATGGGAATGGCAACGGATATTCCCATACCGTCATTGACGAACCGCCATCAGCGCCAGCCACCGATACCAGACATGCTTATATGATGGCTTCTTTGCCGAGAGAAAAAACGACCACGAACTGTCCTACCTGCGGCGGCCTTCTAGCTCATCACGAAGGCTGCGTGACGTGTTTAAACTGTGGTTATTCGTACTGCAGTGTTTAGGAGGGGCGTGAAAATTTATACCAGAACAGGAGACGGCGGTCAGACGAGTTTATACGGCGGTAAAAGAGTTTTAAAATCAGATTTAAGAATTGAAGCCTACGGCAGTGTAGATGAGTTAAATAGTGTAGTTGGCGTAGTAATAACAGAAAGTCAAAAGAACAAAACAACAAAAATATTGTTCGAGCGAAGCGAGAACTTCTCACTGCGTTCGAAGAATAATTTAATTTCTTTTGAAGAGGTTTTGCTAGAAATACAAGGAGATTTACTATTAATTGGAAGTTTATTGGCTGGGTACAAAATATCAAGTATTAAATATCAAGTATTAAGTAGTAAAAAATTAGAGAATTTGATCGATAATTTAGAAAAAGGCCTACCAGAACTGAGAAATTTTATCCTCCCGGGAGGAAGCAGAACCGGAAGCCTACTGCATTTAGCCAGAACAATTTGCCGTAGGGCCGAAAGAAGAGTGGTAGAGTTAAATCAAAAAGAAACCATTGACAAAAACATTATTATTTATTTAAATCGCTTATCAGATTTGCTTTTTGTAATGGCCAGGTTTGTCAATAAAGAAGAAGGAATTAAAGAAATAGTTTGGAAAATTTAACAATCTAAAATTTTAGGATTTGGGAAGCTCGTGTAATTCGAGCACTGTGCCGCAACGGTAAACCACGTTCAGTTTACATGAACGTGGTATAGTCCGACACCAACCTGGAATTATCCCGAGCAGGAAAAAAGAATTAAGGAATAAAGGAATTAAAGAATTAAAGGATTTAATAACCTTCTCGGGATTTTTAAAATAAACGGGGAGGTTTTTTTATGGGAGTTGAAAAACACGATTTTGATTTAAGAATTTCCATGATTGCTACACAAAGAGCTTTTAGACAATCATTTTCAAGTGGTATTAAGCAAGTAGGCCTAGAGCTTTTTAATTTAAAGACCAGATCGCAGGAAAAAGCAGCACCAGAAAGTGCATCTTTTTCTACACCAATAGAACAGAGAATTAATCCCTTACTTGGTGCACAAGATCTTTATTGGCCGGGCTATGAACTTTCAATTGATGAATCGATGACCAGAGCGATTGCATTGGCAAGGAAAGACCGCATGCCAAAAGACCAGATAAAATCCCTGTATGCGCAAAGAGAGGTTTGGCGAACAGTTAGAAGCTCTGTATTAAATTTAGCTCCTGACCAGTCAGTTAGTTTTATAGTACCCAGAGGATTAAGTACAGATACTTCTCAGGGAATTTCCTTTGGACAAATTGAAAAGAGTGGAGGTCATCTTATACAGAAGTTTCAGTTATTGCCTGTAATGAGTGAAGCAGAAATACAAAAACTTCAAAATACAATAGACCAGAAGGTACAAAGAGTTTCTATAAATGTAAAAAATTCCAATCTTTCTTCCAGTTTGGGCTGGATTTCTACCGGAAGGCCAATTGATCTTCAAAACGAGTTGCCAGGAATTATTAAAACAGTAAGACAACCCCAAGCAAGAATAAATAATATTGCGAATCTATCAGTACCTAGAGATAGTTTTATGACGATGCCAAGTTTTGTCGCGGGTGCTAGGTTTGCTTCGCAGACTGAACCATCTTTTATGAAAAACAATATGGTTGGTGTATCAGCAAATGAAAATTTGTCTGATGCTCTGAGCAACAAAGCAACTCACAAATTAGAAGTCGAAACAGGCGTTTTTCACACAATACCCATCTTAATGGTCGTTGCAGCAGAAAGTTTACCCGTGGTCGCCGCAGATTTGGTTGTGGTTGAAGCAATGTCTGTTGACCAGTCGCAAAGAGGTACTAATGTAATTGCGGAAGAATTATCAAGAAAAAGCAGCGAAGCTATAAAAGAGTTGACACCTTCCGGGGTAATGGAAGAAGAGCCTGCAACAGTAGAAATTAAACAAAATTCTGCCATTGTGTTTTTTAACGACAGAACAATAAAGGATAACGGTAGAAAAGACAAATCTAATCCGCAGTCAGAAGTAAAAATTGGCTGGGACAATAAAATAGTTGCAAGATTTAGAGAAGCAACTACTACAACAGTAGCACAAGAAACTAAACACCTACAGTCGAACGTTACGGCTTCGAAAGCCGACATGTTTATAGCTCCAAAACCGGAAATACACATAAACAGTGAAACAAAATTTAGGGAATTTGCGTCGGATATGGTAGTAATTGATATAGGCGCACAAAATACCCAAGCGGTGGCTATCGAGGAAACCGCAACGCTTTTGCTTCCAAAAGCTGCTGAAGAAACAACAATCCGTCCAATAGAGGAAAAACATGAGAAGGTAAAACCCGCGAAAAATACCAGCCCTCATTTACTTTTTCTTACTTCAGACATGGCCCAGGCCTTTTTGGCTTGGCAGCAGAGAAAAACTTATGCAGACTTACCAACAGAACCACCAGATTTTTTCTTAAAAAAATCCACTAGCACTAAAAACGAAGCAGGCTTTGACGAACCGCCGGATAATTCTTATTTAAAACACAGCGAAAAAAACCAGCAGGCAAAACAACTTCGAGTAAAAACACAAAAACCAAGCCTGGCATTTTTATCCTTGTTATTTCTTATAAAACTCAAGTTACAGGCTCAAAATACTAGCTCTTTTACGAAACTAAAAAAACTTTTCCTGACCGATTCCTTATTGATGTTTTTATTAAAACCAAATTTATTTCTAGCGCCTAGGAGTTCGGTTGCTCGGCCGACCACTTCTTGCTACAATGAGAAGATCTATGAGTTCACTGCCCAATAAGCCTAAAGACGTTAATCCTAAAAATCCCAAGGTTCCCTTGGTTCGTGATGCAAGTGGTAAATTTGTTAAATCAGATGCTGTGCAAAGTCTAGCTTCTACCCAGACCTTTGGTAAAGAGAACCAGCCAAATTTTGAAGAGGTTTATCTCGAAGATGCGGAGCGTACCAAAGAGCTAAAAGAGCAATTAGCCGAGCTGGAAAAAGAAGCCGAAGTTAAAGAAATCAAAGGCGAAATCGAGCTTCCGGAAATGGTTAAAAAAGAGGGGGTAGAAGTAGTGGGTGAGGAAGTACCAATACCAACTCAACCGACACTTACGCTTCCCCTAGATGACCAAAAAATTTATAAAGTTATCAAAAATTTTCGCAGGCTGCACCAAAACGTAAAGGATTCAATAACTTGGCTTTCCTGGTGGTGTTTTCGCCAATTGCAGTTAGTGGGCATTAAATTAAAAGAAGTACACGGAAAGATTATTCGAGAGACAAACTAGAAACGGGTCCTGCCAGCGCTCATCTTGCCAGGAGTTGTTTTTGGTCCGCCGATTGGCGGACAAAAAAACTCGGACAAGATTCGCGCTGTCACCCGTAACCAAATTATGCTTAATAATCCTGATTTCTTAGCTGACTTAACCTATCGCCTGCAGATGTTTTTTGTCAGCCTGGTATTACTAACACTATCACTGGCAGGGCTCATTTTGCTTGGCTATTTTTTACTGTTATGGTGGCGAAACAGAAACCGCGAAGAAAAATCTCTCTCTCATGTTTTGCTGCAAATTGGGGTTCCGAGAGACAATGAAATCAAAATCGACGCCGCGGAGCAGATGTTTTCCTCGCTTTATACAATAAAATTATCAGGCGTTTTTTCTTTTTTAAAACCCGAAGAACATATTTCTTTTGAGATTGCCGCCCTTCCCGAAGATATTCGTTTTTACGTCAGCGTACCGACGAAGCTTAGAGATCTGGTTGAAAAACAGATCCACGGAGCCTATCCCGGAGCAGAGATAAAAGAAGTGCCGGAATACAATATTTTCAGCGAGCAAGGAAAAGTCGCCTTTACCTCCCTGCGGCTTAAAAGCGCGGATTATTTTCCACTTAAGGTTTATAAAGATCTTCCCACTGATCCTTTAAGCTCCATTACTTCGGTTTTGGCTAAAATGAGAGAAGGCGAGGGGGCGGCAATGCAAGTGTTAATTGCTCCCTCCGACAGCAATTGGCGCGGGAAAGGCCGGGCCTATGTCAGCAAGGTTAAAAAAAGAGAAGCCAATCCCGAGTCTGCCAAATATTCCGTTGATCCCAAGGCGCTCGAAGCGATTGACGCCAAATGTTCTAAACCCGGTTTTAAAACCGTAGTGCGTCTTACAGTTTCCTCAACCAGCAAAGAAGCGGCCGAAGCCCACCTTAATAATTTAATCGGGGTTTTTGAACAATTCTCAAGCGATCACAACGTTTTTACAAAAAACCGCCATCTTTTCAAGCGCGCTTTTATGATCGATTTTATTTACCGCTATTTTCCGATTTTGGGCAAAGCCTCCGTCTTAAATTCCGAGGAATTGGCAACTGTTTTTCATCTGCCCAACAAAACCGTCGAAACGCCCCATATCTATTGGCTTTTATCTAAGAGGGCGCCGGCGCCCCAGCAGATTCCCACAAGCGGGATGTATCTTGGTAAAAGCGTTTACCGCGGTCTTACCAAGCCGGTCTATATTTCCGAAGACGACCGCCGCCGCCACATCTACATTATTGGTAAAACCGGAACGGGCAAATCGGAACTTTTAAAACAAATGATTCTCCAAGATATTAAAGAAGGGAAAGGCGTGGGTTTTATTGATCCTCATGACACTATTGAAAAATTATTAGAATTAATTCCTCCTGAAAGAGCCGAAGACGTCATCTATTTTGATCCTTCAGATACCGAGCGGCCGATGGGACTAAATATGCTCGAAGCCGATACTGAAGAACAAAAACACTATGTCGTTTCTTCCATCGTAGGACTTATGTATAAACTTTATGATCCCCATCAAACCGGTATTATTGGTCCTCGTTTTGAACACGCGATTAGAAACGCCATGCTGACAGTGATGGCCGAAAAAGGCAATACTTTTGTCGAAATTGTGCGGGCTTTAACCGATTCTTCTTTTGTCCAGGAACTTTTACCCAAGGTAACCGACCCCATCGTCAGGCGCTATTGGACTGACCAAATTGCCCAGACAGCCGATTTCCATAAAAGCGAAGTTCTCGATTACATCGTTTCTAAATTCGGCCGTTTTGTCACCAATAAATTAATGCGAAATATTATCGGGCAATCAAAAAGCGCTTTTAATTTTCGAACCGTCATGGACGAGGGAAAAATACTTTTGGTTAATTTGGCTAAAGGCAAAATCGGCGAAGAAAACAGTAATTTCCTAGGACTAATTCTCGTTCCGAAAATTTTAATTGCGGCGATGAGCAGGCAGGACGTGCCCGAAGTCAAGCGCCGCGATTTTTATCTCTACGTCGACGAGTTTCAAAATTTTGCGACGCCTGATTTTGCGACGATTTTATCCGAAGCGAGGAAATATCATTTATCCTTAACCGTTGCCAACCAGTTTATCGGCCAAATGGAGGAAGAAGTGAAAAATGCGGTATTTGGCAACGTTGGCAGCCTGGTTTCTTTCCGAGTGGGCGTTTCCGATGCGAGCTATCTACAGCATGAATTCCAGCCGGCCTTTTCCGAGGCGGATTTAATTAACATTGAAAAATATCACGCCTACATTAAAACCATTGTCGGCAACGAACCGGTGCCGCCTTTTTCTTTGGACCTGACTAAAGATATGGTGGCGGAAGAGAAGGCCCGCAGTCCGAAACTGGCGGAAATGATTAAAAAACTTTCCTCGCTTAAATATGGTATTTCGAGAGAAATCGTGGAAGCAGAGGTGGGACAGAGGGCGAGGTTGTAAGCCATATAACTTGACTTCTTCTCAATATTTTCGTACTATAGAGTTATAGTTACAAAATATAGGAAGACGGTTCGTATATGGCGAGAATTACGGAAAGGCGAAAGGCGATTCAATTAAGAAGAAGGGGTTATACTTATAGCGAAATAAGAAGAAAACTTCTTCTCCCAAAGAGTACGCTGTCTGATTGGCTGAGAGGCTTCATTCTGACCGATTCACAACTAAACAATCTGCGGAAACACATAAAGAGAAATAAATACGTAGCGATGGAGAAAACAAGAAGGGTTAAATACGAGAAAAGGCAAAATAGACTGCTTGAAATCTATAAAAACGAAAAGCGCAAATGGCTTCCTTTATCAGAAAAGGAACTCTTTCTAGCCGGGCTTTTCCTTTATTGGGGAGAAGGAAATAAAGCAAAGCGACACACAGTTAGCATAAACAATACAGATCCTTTGGTTGTCAAATTTGCTTTGTATTGGATACTAAAGTCTTTAAAAGTGCCAAAAAATAAAGTACGAGTATTTCTACATCTTTATAGCGACATGAATATTAAAAAAGAACTGACATTTTGGAAAAAGCAATTATCTGTTAAAAAGAATCAATTTACCAAACCCTACATTAAAAAAACTAAAAAATCGGATTTAGATCAAAAAGGTTTCGGTCATGGTACTTGCGGAATACAAGTAAACTCGACTTTCTTGAAAGAAAAGATATTAATGTCGATTAAAGCAATAGCGGATTATTACGACGAAAAATTAACAAAGATTTGATATAATTATGAAGGACGCGTAGCTCAGTGGCAGAGCGCCATGCTTATAACATGAGGGCCCTTGGTTCGATCCCAAGCGCGTCCACAAACGATAAGTAAGAAGGAGGTGAGAAAAATGAAGAAAAGCACAGCAAAAACGTCGGGCAAAAGTGTCGGGAAGGTCGCTCACTTCTATGATCATATCAGCGTGGCAGCTTTGGTTTTAAAAGCACCATTGGCAGTAGGTGATACGATAACCGTCAAAGGCCGCGGCAAGGAATTTACCCAAACAGTTGCTTCCATGCAGATTGACCACCAGGCAGTTACTAAAGGAAAAAAGGGTGAAGATGTGGCCATCCAAGTTGATCAGGCGGTAAAAGAAGGAGACGAAATAACAAAATTATAATTCTTCCAGCCGAACTTTTTCTTCCATTCTATCTTTAACGAGATCCAGATATTTTTCGGTCGTCGAGAGACGTTTGTGGCCGGCGAGTTTGGAAACCATGACCAAAGAAGTCCCGGACATCAAATGATGAGCCACCCAAGTGTGGCGAAGATCATTGACCTTAGCGGCTTTGATGCCGGCAATTTTGAAATAGCGATCGATAACGGTTCTAATATTTCTAATTAAAAGCGGGTGTCCGGTTTTAGTCACAAAGAGATTTTTTTCCGAACCCTTGGGGCGAATACTCAAATAGCGATCGAGAGCTTGTTTTACGGCCTTATTTAAAGGAATTTCCCGCATCGGATGGTTTTCAATGGGTGGAACGATAAGAATACTATCTTTAACTGACTCTATTGTTAGGGCGGCTAGTTCCCCAATTCTAATGCCGGTTTGAAGAAGCGTTTCGACCACGGCGGACATTCTCGTATCCTGGCGGCAGGCGTCTCTTAGGGCGCGGTATTCCATTTTGGATAAAATTTTCGGCGGTTTGGCTTCAAACTTCGGATGGGTAATCAAACTAGAGGGGTTGGTGTCGATAAAAGTCTGATCCTTAAGAAATTTAAAAAAAGTCTTTAGGGAATTGATTTTTCGCGAAATAGATTTAGGCGTATAGCCCTCGCGGGAGAGCTTGTTTAAAAAAGCCTCGAGATCGTCTTTTTGCACCTCGTCGGCCTGGCGTTTGGCGCGCTCGGCGAGAAAGTCGATAATCTGGCTGATGTCTTTACCGTATGCTAGAATGGTGGCAGAGGCCCGGCGGTTGTTTTTTAAATTTTCTAAGAACTTTTTATGGGCATCGGCAAGCGCAATTCCAATCATAGAGGCCTATAATAGCACTAGAGAGGGTAGTAGTCAAGAATAAATTTCTAATTTCTTGTAGGGAGGTCAGCACATAGTATACAGTTTTCCGATAAACAGAGATTTGTAAATTATCGTAATACCGCTTTACAGATATTCGGCCAGGAATATGATGGGTTGGGAGGTAACATATATGATTCCTGGCATCCGTTTAGA
>JACPZF010000055.1 GCA_016195615.1 Candidatus Gottesmanbacteria bacterium
CTTGACGCATAGTGCGAACTTCTCTTCCTGACAAAACCGGCTTGTTGGTGCCGAAATCAGATATTATTCCTTTCTTTATTTCCTCTTCCACCTCTTCTGAGGCCTGCCAGAAAAAAAGATAAGGAGAAATCGTTGTTCCTAAAAACCCAACGATCGTCAGCAAAAAATCTTTTTGTAACGAAAAATGGGGAATGATTGTTTGCCAAAATACGTTTAACCAATCTTTAGTAACGAGAAAAAAAGTTAAAGCGTAAACCAACAAAAACATACTAGCGATGCGTAAAAATTGGGCATATATCCGATAGGGAATAACAATTTCAGCGATAATAGTGATGGCGGTCATGATTATTAGCCAAAAAATAAACGGCAATCCCAAAATCATTTTGGCCGATTGTGCCATCATTCCCAAATCCGCCCCGATATTAATGATGTTGGCTATTAAGAGAAGAGAAACAGTAAATAATAATAATTTTTGGGAATAGTAAATTCTAAGAACTCCCGCTAGTCCTTTTCCGGTTAACAAACCCAGACGAGCGCTTGCTTCTTGTACGGCAACCATCATGGGAACCAATAACCACGAGAGAAAAGAAAATTGATAGCCAAATTTCGCTCCGGCGATTGAATAAGTAGCTATTCCGGAAGGATCATCGTCGGCCGCTCCCGTGACAAAACCAGGCCCAAGTAGTTCAATTTCTTTTTTAAGTTTTTTTAATAATTTCATAATTGTTTTAAGATTGGCAGAGTTGCTAAGAAAATGCAAGATAGTTAAAATAAACCCATGAATCAGATCGAACAAAAATATCGAGAATTAAGAGAAAAATTAAAAGTGGATCAGAGGCGACAAAGACTATTAGAATTAGAGACCCTATCTGCCCAATCTGGTTTTTGGCAAAACTGGCAGGTTGCCCAGAGCGCGATGAAAGGAATCGCCAGGTTGCAAAAGGAGTTGGCAGTAATTGATAAATTACAAGATCTTGCCCAAAGCGGAAAGTGGGAAGAAGTCGAAAAAGAACTAGAGGAGCAGAAATTCTTCTTTTTTTTAACGGCGCCTTTCGATAGCGGCGATGCGCTTTTAGCCATTCACGCCGGACAGGGAGGTACGGAAGCGTGCGACTGGGCAGCCATACTTTTTAGAATGTACACTAGATATATTGAGAAAAACGATTGGACTTTTGAAGAAATTGACCGGACTCCCGCCGAGGCTGGACTAAAAAGCATCACAATTATTATTGGTGGTCAATATGCCTACGGATTCTTAAAAGGCGAAAAAGGAACCCATCGCTTGGTTAGACAATCACCTTTTAACGCTGATAATCTTCGCCAAACCTCATTTGCCTTGGTCGAAGTATGGCCAGACGTTCCTGAGAGTGCAGACTATTCTATTTCTGAAGAAGAAATTGAATTTTCTGCTTTTCGAGCTTCAGGACACGGTGGGCAAAATGTCAATAAAGTATCAACCGCGGTAAGACTCAAACATAAACCAACCGGAATAGTAGTTACTTGCCAAACAGAACGATCACAGGCTCAAAATCGCGAAAATGCTTTAAAAATTCTTCGGGCTAAACTTTGGCAGCAGGAGGAAGAAAAAAGACAAGAACAAGAAAAATTATTGAAAGGTGAACATAAGATTGCTGGTTGGGGAAATCAGATTCGATCGTACGTTTTGCATCCCTATCATCTCGTCAAGGATTTAAGAACAGGGGTGGAGACAAATAATACAGATGAAGTACTAAACGGCGGTCTTGATAAATTTATTGAAGCTGAAATTCTCTTGTCAAAATAACTTGGACCTATGTTATAATCAAGTCTGACTTGATATAATAAAAAAATGACTGAGGATAATATCAATTTAGACATGAAATCGGATCTTAAAAAAGAAACTAATATTATTAGACCCATATCTAATAAAGTTATGTTGCCCACAAAATTAGCTGTAGCTGTGGTAGTAGTTGGTGCTCTCACCCTAGGAGGGCTGACAGGTTATTTTCTGGCCCAGTCAACCGGAGGAAAACAAACTGCCTCTAATAAGCAAACACAAGGAGAAAAAGGACAATTGGGAAAAAGCGTTGTCGTCGGTTCAACCGACACCAAAACGTTTAAAGACTGTGCCAAGGGAGAATTAGCCAAAAATGACGGCAAAATAACCGATGAAGGTTCTCATAAGCTAGTTCGAGAAGGCGGAGATAGCCAAACCGTTTATTTGACATCTTCGGTGGTTGATTTAAACCCATTTGTAGGTAAAAAGCTGGAAGTTTGCGGAGAAACCTTTAAGGCGCAAAAAGCCGGTTGGTTAATGGATGTCGGAAGAGTAAAAGTTCAATAATCTCTATTTTTTCTTCTTAATATGTATGATAGAACTTCAGAAAGTGACCAAAAGATTTGGTTTGAATACCTTTGCTCTTTCAGATATCAGTCTAGTTATCGAAAGCGGTGAATTTGTTTTCATCGTAGGGCCAACGGGCAGCGGCAAAACAACATTGCTTCGTTTATTAACCAATGAGGTCATTCCTACCAGCGGTAAAGTCATAGTGGACAAAGAAGACCTAGCAAGAATTCCTAATTCGCATTTAACCAAACTTCGTCGGAAAGTGGGAGTGGTTTTTCAAGATTTTAAACTTCTTTTTGATAGAACCGTTTTCGAAAATATAGCGCTACCACTTGAAATAAACCGTATTTCGAGTAAAGAAATTACTCCCCGAGTAGAAAAAATACTCGAAATAGTTGGTTTAGTTAATCAGAGAAACCTTTTCCCGACGCAATTATCAGGAGGGGAAACACAACGAGCAGCAATCGCCAGGGCCATTATTAATGAGCCCAAAATTATCCTTGCCGACGAACCTACGGGAAATCTCGATCCGGCTACTGGATGGGAAATCATTAAGCTTCTAAAAGATATTAACAAAAGAAAGCTTGCGACAATTATTATGGCGACTCATAATATAGATATTGTCAATTCACTTGGCAAAAGAGTTGTTCGTTTGGAAAGCGGTAAAATTATTAAAGACCAAAAAGAAGGCAGATACGAAAAAAGCTAGAATTGATTCTGGACCCGCCTCGTCGGCGGGCAGGCAAGCCAGAATGACATAAGTTGATATTTTTATGAGCCAGATTAAAACAACTTGGCAGCATTTAAGACGCTCACCATACCAGGCACTAGCGGCCATTCTTATCATGTTTTTTACCTGCCTGGCGGCAAGCTTATTTTTGACCCTAGGCTATGCTTCAGAAAAGATCCTCTCTTATTTTGAAAGTAAACCTCAAACTACGGCATTTTTTAAAGATGAAGCCAAGACAACAGACGTGGAAGGGATAAAAACGAAGCTGGAAGATACCGGAAAAGTAGCCGAAATTAAATATGTTTCGAAAGAACAGGCGCTTAATATTTATCGAGAACAAAATAAAAACGACCCTTTACTTTTGGAAATGGTTTCTTCAAGCATCTTGCCCGCGAGCCTCGAAATCTCTGCCAAAAACATTAAGGATCTAGAAAACTTAGCTGAAATTTTGAAAAAAGAACCAATGATTGAAGAAGTAGTATTTCAAAAGGATATTATTAATACCCTCGTGAATTGGACTTCCTCAATTCGCAATATTGGTATCATTCTGGTGGGATTTCTGGTTTTAGTGTCGATTTTAGTAATTCTTATGATCATTGGTATGAAAATAGCCATCAGAAAAGAAGAAATTGAAATTTTGCGCCTGGTTGGCGCTACTAGATGGTATATCCGCTGGCCGTTTATTTTGGAGGGTGCCTTTTATGGCTTTATTGGCGCCGTTTTGGCTTGGAGTTTTTCCTATGTTCTGATTTTGTATTCTACACCCTATCTTTCTTCCTTTTTATCGGGAATACCCCTGCTTCCGGTTACACCCCTACTGATGCTAATACTTTTGGGCGTTATTGCCGGCGGCGGTATGTTGGTTGGTATTTTTGGGAGTGGACTTGCGGTATGGCGTTATTTAAAAAACTGATTAAATGGAAAATCCTCATCTTCCTCGTCTTTTGCCTGGGGTTTTTGTCACAAAATTTAATTCCGGTTTGGTCGCAAAACACTCCCCAGTGTCCCGAGCCGGAGAACTCTCCTTGTAATAGTGAAAAAGATTTAAATAAAAAAATATTATGTCTTAAACTACAAACAGAAAATTGTAGTAAATCTATTAGTAGCCTCAACGGACAACTAAACTATTTAAGCGGTCAGATAAGCCTAAATGAATTAAATATCACCAAGACTACTAATAGAATCGAGGAATTAGAAGACGAAATCGCGAGTATTTCCGCCAAAATTGATCGTTTAGAAACTTCACTTAGTACAGTTATTAACGTTTTAATCTCGCGCATAATCGCTACTTATAAAACAGGTAGCGGTGAACAATTATCGATGATTTTATCTTCTCAGGGTTTCGGAGATTTTTTAATCAGGGCAAAATACATCAGAGTTGTTCAAGAACACGACAAGAAGCTGCTTTTTCAAATGCAGGAAACCAAAAATAACTATGTTGAACAAAAAGAAGAGCGGGAAAGA
>JACPZF010000058.1 GCA_016195615.1 Candidatus Gottesmanbacteria bacterium
ATAACTAAACCAGAAAACCCGTCTAGAAACCCGAGCCGTAGAAAATAATTTTGCAAGAATTTTATTTTGGGGTAAAAAATAATTTGCCAAAATTTGGTCTTACTGCCATTTTCCTTTAATTCTTGGGCCCTTATTGTACTGTAATAATTAATTTCCTTTAAGAACTCGCTCAAGGTTTCGTGGGGATAGTGAAGCAGTGGAGAAGTCAAATCTGCTGCCTTACCTGTGATTTTCCACTCTTCATGCACTCTCCCCTGCCACTTCCCGCTTCTTTTTCTCGCTAGTCTTAAAAGCTTAACGTTAGCCGTCTCGCCGTGCTTGAGCCATTTGCCTTCAAAAAAATCCTGACGTTTAAGATAAAAACCATTGATTGTTTGATTATCCTTAGCGACTATCTCCCCGATCTCTTTTGCCAGGTCTTTTGTTACCACCTCATCTGTGTCGACAAATAATACCCATTCCCCTTTTGTCTTTTCCAAACCGATATTACGCTGAGCCGAAAAGTCATTTCCTAGATGGCTTTGAAAAATTTTTACTTTTAACTTTAACTTTTGACTTTTAGCTTTTGCATTTTGAATTATTTCTATAGTTTTATCATCTGAATCATCATCAATTACTATCACTTCATCACACCACAAAAGTGATCCCAAACATCTCTCAATATTTTTTTCTTCATTTTTGGTTAAAACCACCGCACTAATCATAGTTTTCCTTCTTTTCTAATAATTACAATTTGTCCTAAGTCAAAAACGCTGCTGATTTTATTATAATTACTAGTTAAAAAATCCGCTAACTTTTTCTTATCTTCAAAAATAAGATACGCCAAGCTGCTGTTTTTATTCACTTTTCCACCCATCCACCAAGTCAGATATTTATAATTATCAAGATAGCCGTCAAATTGATCCAAAAAACCATAGCGCGACAAAGCAAATTCCTGGCCTTTCGCATCCTGTAAAATCACACTGATCGTTTTTCTCTGCTCTGATAGGGTCGGAGGATATGCTTTGGGTACTAAGCGGGGTGGTAAATCTAAAAAGAAAAAGCGATAAAGACTAAAACCCAACACGACAACCACTATGACCCCGGTAAGCATTTTCCCCCAGGGATTAATCCGGTTTATTTTTGCCATTACCAAACCGCTTAAAATAAAAATCGCGGGAAATAAAAAGTAAAAATAATGAAAAGGCGGGTCTCCGTGCGCTAAAAGCAGTGAAATTCCTAAAGCAATAAATAAAATAAATAAGTGGAGTATTTTGAGATTTTTTTTTAGCAAAAGCAAAAGGACGATGCCTAAAAATAATAAAAGCCAAATAAAATTATGAGATGATGCCTGGTTTATGACCCGATATGGCAGCCAAAGCAGAAAGCTACTTATCATCCTAAAATTTTGACTGCTGTCGTAAATTATAAGTGGTATTAAGGTTAGGACAAAAGAGAAAATATACCAAAAAAAGGCACGTTGTTTGGAGAGAAGTATTAAAATCGTAAAAACTACTAAAATAAAACTAGACAGATGAAGCTGCATGCTAAAACCTGCCAAAAACCCAGCTATTATTATCCAGACCAGATTTTTTCCTAAATATTTTTTGACGTAAAACAGGAAAAAGCCAAAACTCAAAAGACTAAAAAGGGGAACCAAGCTGTAATGAGCTGGCAAACGATCAAGCTCGACCATCCAGGGAAAAACAGCTGCCAAAAGAGCGCTAAAAATTCCCGTCTCTTTACTTAAAAGTCGGCTGGAAAAATAGTAGATCGCTAAAATATTAACTAGGCCCCCTATTAAAACCAGAAAGTAACCGGCATAGGGATTAAAGTGAAAAATTCCTAAAAAAAGCGCAAGTAGGTAATAAAAAAAAGGGCCATGGTATAACCACGGATGACTCGAGGGCGGCCCAATCAACGCCAAATTATGATCAAAAATAATCGCTTTGGCAGCCAGATAATCTCTACCGATCTCGTGGGTAAAAATAAGAGTTTGGGAAATAGCCAAAGTACGAAGAAAAAGGGCGAGGGAAAAAATTGTGATAAAAACTAAATGTTTTTTGATCTTCTGAAAACCTTGGTTTAAGAAAACTTTAAAAACCAGAGCCAGCCAATAGGCAAGAGAAGTTATTAAATTAAATCCTTTTTGGTGTTTTCTAATAAAAAAGAGATTACTCAAAAGATTATGATAGAGATTGGAAAAAGGTTTGGGATTATTATCTTGCCCTTTAAGAAAATGGGTAATGACGATAGATTTATCGATAGCGATTTTAAATCCGGCCTTTTTTGCCCGTACTTGAAAATCCACGTCTTCAAAGTAAAGAAAAAACCTCTCATCGAAAAGTCCGACTTTTTCCAAAACTTTTCTTTTTATTAACAAACAGCAGCCAGACAAGTAATCAGGTTGATTGCTTTTTTCTATAACGTCATTCTGGCTTGTCCAGAATCTGTTTTTTACGATTCTGGAGTCCCCGCCAACCGGCGGGTCCCCAGAATGACGAATTGCGTGATTTTGCATTTCAACGTGTCTCGTCCTTCCCCATTTCCAATCAACTTTTCCACCCAGATCATGAATCCACTGTCCATTTTTTTTAAATTTTATTACGGGTCCCGTAATATCTGCTCTGATTTTTACTAGATTACTTACTAAACCCGCTGGTATTTTGACATCAGGATTAAGAAGTAAAACAAAATCCGCCTTCTTATAAAGTGCCACTCTGAGACCTTTATTTACGGCCGCGGCAAAACCAATATTTTTGTCGCTATTGTCTATCACGATTGTTGTTAATTTAAGGTTTTTCTCCTGCTTTGTAAGCTTTTTTCGCAAAGCGAGAGTCTTTTGCTTTTGTTTATAGTTAACAATGATGGCAAAGATTTTTTTCATGCTAAATTTATTACCCTTATTTTACTGCTTTCTACATGGTACATATCCTGCAGATCGTTTTTTGTTGATTCTGAAATAGCAATTATCTGATCGGCGATCTTTACCGCTCTTTTCGTTTGCCAGGAAAGTTTTTTGGCATTAGCGAAATACTGAGCAAATTTTTCAAAAGCCAGATCCAGGCAAAAAACCATACTTTTGCTTTTAACAAAATAAGGAAGAGCCTGGTTTAGTCCTAAAAAAACATCTACGGGCCTGACTATTTGTTCTAAACTTAAACGAATTTGCATCCAGCCTTTTTGCGGACGCAAAATCAAATTATGGAAGTTCTTAGGATAAAGCTTAAGAAGTTCTTTGGCGATAGGCTTATAGGAATAAAGCAAATATTCATTCTTTTTATCAATCTTCCCGAGAGCTTTTAACAAATTATGGGCTAGGTGATAGTTTCCTGCCTTGACACCGTTATGATCTGCCAAAACAGTCGCATCAACTCCTATTTTCATGAAGGGATTATATCTCAATTCTCCTCTTTTTAAAAATTAATACTTATGTTATGATGGTATGGTGAGACTTAAAGTGAGCCCAATTTTTTGGTTTTTGGTTTTCTTCTTTCTTTTATTTCCCTCTCGAGTTTTAGCTATCTTTTCTCCTTGCTTTGACGATTTTTCGCAAAACCGAAATTGTCTTTGGCAGCCTCTGGAACTCGAGCACGATTTCTGGCAAATTACCAATGCCGCACTGGTCGGCAACTCTCATTACTTTACCACCGAATCGCTTATTTTTTATTTAACGGGAGATCTGGATTGGACTGACTATAGTATCGAGGCTGATGTTAAAAACACCGAAGGCGTTGATAAAACTATTATCGGCAGATTTAGCGATAAAGACCACTATTACATTTTAAATCTCCGCAGTTCTTTTCAAAATCAAGGCAACGATTTAATTTTAGGAAAAATTTGCTGCAGCGGCCACCGCAAGGAATTAGCCCGCGTTCCTTATCCAAATTTTGTCGATACTTGGTATCATCTGCGCCTTACTTTTAAGGATCGGGAAATTAGAGCCTATGTAAACGACCAACTATTAATCGATTTCGTGGATGATTTTTATCCGGAACTGCCACACCTAACGGGAAAAGCTGGGCTTATGACCTGGGGCGGAAATTATGGCGGTGTTTTACCACACACGACTGCTATTTTTGATAATGTCAGGGTAAAAAAAGAAGATCCGGACGAAATTTATATTTTAATACCCGGGCTTGGCGCGAGTTGGAATACCAATGCCCTTTTGTCATGCGACATACGACCGTTTGCTGATTGGACGATTGCTCCCTATTCCGGTCTTTACAACAGACTAAACGATACTTTTTTGGAAAATGCCGGATTGAAATTAAACGAGTCTTATTATGTCTACGCCTACGATTGGCGCCAGCCAATGACTAAACAGGGAGTGATGTTTAAAACCTATCTTGATAAAATCATGAAATCCAAATCCTCTGAAACTAAAATCAATATTATTTCTCATAGTCTTGGCGGTTTGGTAATTAGAAGTTATTTAGATCAATATCCCGATTCTTATAAATTTTCTAAAATTCTTAGTTTGGGTACGCCCCATTTTGGCACGCCGCTCGTTTACCCGATGTGGGAGGCGGGCGAAATTAATTCTGATGATGCTTTTATAAAACTTGCCGCTAATTTTGTTTTGAATAACTGTAAAAAAAATTCTAGTAGCAATTCTGCGGTAGAAACAATTAGACAGCTTGTTCCTTCCTTAAAAGATTTACTGCCGGTTTTTCCTTATCTAGTCAATGAAAACAATGACTATCTTCCCCTTTCGTCTTTAGATTTAAAAAATGACTGGTTATTAACGCAAAGCGATAAGAATTATTTTTCGAAATTAACAACTATTTCCGGAAATGATCGCGAGACAGTTTCGGCTTTTAAAGTCGCTTCCTCTTCCGCCAACGAGCAGCAAAAAAACCTCTGGTCCGATGGTAAAGTTACTTCGTCAATTACTACTCCTAAGGGCGATGGTACGGTTTTAGTTCAAAGCGCGCTACTTCCAAATTCCTTAAATCCGCAAACGCTGCCGGAAACCAATCATGGGGAACTAATCTATAGCGATCTAGGGATTGAGACCATTTTAAAAAATCTTGGCTTTACCGAGGCTTCACCAGCTGTTTCTAAAAAAGAAAGCGTTCTTAATATTACTTCCCGTCCCCTAAATCTTGATCAATTAAAGAAAAATTTCGAGTGGAAAAGATATAAATTGAAAATTTAATTCTGTTTTGCAGAAGAAAGGAGGTGATTAGTATGGGTGAGCAAAATGATAAAAAACCGCTTAAGTCAGAAACGCTAAAAGCTGGAAGTATCAACTATTTTTTTGACTTACTGCTATCGCAAAAAGGTAATAAGTATCTCAAAATTACGCAGAGCAAGTTCACGAAGGAAACAAATACTCATGAGCGGACGCAAATTTTAGTGTTTGAACGAAATTTCGATGACTTCAAGTCGACTGTAAATAAAGTGCTGGAAGGGTAACGAATTAACAAGGTGGCACCTTAACAGCCTTGTGTTAAGGTGCCACCTTACAAAAAACTATGCCATCTAAAAATATTGTTAAAACATACATCGAAAATGGTTATTATCATATCTATAATCGCGGAGTTGAAAAACGGGATATATTTCTTCATGAAAGCGATTGTATTCGCTTTTTGTTTTACATGAAAATTTATCTTTCTCCTATCGAAGAAATTGAAAAGCTAATTTCTATACTGTACCCCAGAAACTAGACCACCTGCTAAGATAGAATTCTATGGACAAAAATATCAAACGGGTACATTCACCGGAGTTTAAAACTCAGGTGGTAGTTGAACTTTTAAAACAGAATGAGACAATGGCGCAAATC
>JACPZF010000060.1 GCA_016195615.1 Candidatus Gottesmanbacteria bacterium
GGAGCCAAGAGGGTCGATATTGCCACCTTATTTTACAAACCATTTTCCAAAGTAAAGCCCAACTATTTCGGTTATGAAACCAGAGCTTGGGTGATTTTTCCACACGAAATAAGAGAAACCATTGAGCTTTTAGGAAAAAAATGGCTAGCTAGCGGCTTAGGAAAAAAAGAAGTAACAGCGAGGTTTTTAAAGTTGGGTTTGTCAGAAGACGAGGTCGATTTTTTTGTAAGGATAGTATAATCGAGTCAGACTCGATATAATTAAAAAAGTTTAATAGTTTAAAAAATGCCTTACGAATAGAGTAGAGGGTTTTTATAGTTTTAAAATGGAATTTGTCCGCCTGCGTTCAGGTTCGTTTCGAGGATTACATCCACGCAAACGAAACTTCACTTCGGCGGACGCAAGAATCTCTAAATCTCGCAAGCTCGATAAGAGTTTCTAGCGAAAGGAGGTGAAAATGGTAGTCAGGGTAGAGGACGAATCGATATATAAATATACAAATGATGCAGAAAAAGTAGTCCCAGGTTCTCCAAAATATGATCCAGATGAAGTACTAAAAAGGAGCCGAGAAGAAGCGGAAAGACGACGAGAGATTGAACCGCGAGTTGTAAAAACAGGGGGAAGATCTGGGCATAACGGAAGCTAAATTAAATTGTATTGTAATAGTAACTCCATCTTGATAAAATGGGGAAGTAGAGTTGCGGGAATAAAGAATTTATGAGATACGCGAAATCAGATAAAATTACCAGCAAAGAACAAACGCTTACCGTTGGCGATTTGGTCCGCGTGCATCAGAAAATCTACGAAGAAGAGAAGACGAGAATCCAGGTTTTTGAAGGCACCTTAATTGCGGTTAAAAACCGGGGAGAGAATAGGACGATTACTGTTCGCAAAATGTCTTATGATAAAGTGGCGGTAGAAAGAATTTGGCCTCTTGATTCGCCTCATATTGATCATATTGAGGTTAAAAAAAAGGGAGATTACAGAAGAGCTAAGTTATATTTTTTAAGAGACAAAGTAAATTGACAGGTCATTCTGGGGACGAACCGCCAACTGGCGGTGAGGACTCCAGAAACTGATTCTGGACAAGCCAGAGCTCTTGCCTTTCTGCAAAAGCATAATTATCAAATCATTACTAAAAATTTCCGTACTAAGTTTGGCGAAATCGATATTGTCGCACTTGAGGGGAATGTCTTAGTTTTCGTGGAAGTTAAATGCCGCACGAACACAGTTTTTGGTTTGCCTTTTGAAGCGGTAAATAGCGCCAAGTTGAGGCAAATTGCCAAAGCCGGAGAGATTTATCAGTTTAAGAATAAAAATTCGCCTCAAAGCGTACGCATCGACGTCATTTCTATTTTACTCTCCCCTGGCGGGGAAGCATTAAACGTCGAAGTCTTAAAAGACGTAAGTTAAAAAGGCGTAAAAAAAGCGTGATGGTTTTTAGGAGAATTCTTTGCCAAAGCGAGGAAAAATAAACGACGTTGATTAAAATCACCAAAATCACCGCCACCGCGTCGTAGCTTTGCCTTATCCAGTAATTATCCTGAAGGCGAAGCCACATGCCGAATTCATCATAGGCCAGGCCAAGCCCCAAACCATACAAGGCCGCGTTAAAATGTCTGAGTCGGACGTTATGAAAATTTAAAGCCAAATACCCCGAAATCGTAAGAATGATAATCCCGAAAGCCAGATGGTGGACGTGAACGCCCCGAATACTGCGGTTTAAAAACCAGGTGTCAGGAATAACTCCGGCAGTGTTGAGATAGATATAAGTTCTGGAAGTAAGAAATGCCACTAAAAAAAACAACAGGATGATAAAAGAAACAGCGTCTCGGTGTTTTCTGATAAGTGAGTTGTAAATTCTTCCCAGCATTGCCTAATTATAGCAAATATTTTATACTTTCAACTGAAGGCCCGTTAGCTCAGTGGTAGAGCAGTTGCCTTTTAAGCAATTGGTCACAGGTTCGAATCCTGTACGGGTCACTATTATATAATAGAATTAAGAAGGAAAGGGGGTGAAAAGCATGCAAACATCTGTTTCCGATATTTTTAGTTTGACTTTTCTAAGTGCGGTAGAAAGCGTGCGTTTGTACCTACCAAGATTTTTAGCCGGTCTTATCATTCTATTTGTCGGTTTGTTGGTTTCCAGTTTGGCCAAAAGGCTGGTTTTAGGTTTGCTAAAAGCTTTAAGAGTGGGCAAATTTTTAGAGTCGATTAAGGTGGTAAAAGAAGAAGCCGAGGTACGGGTTTGGGAAACAATTTTGGCCGAACTTATCAGATGGTCACTGACGATTTTGTTTTTAGTACCAACAGTCGAAGCCTGGGGACTTTCCAAAGTCACTGATGTTTTAAACCAGATGCTTCTTTACTTACCCAATGTCTTTGTGGCAGTCATCGTCGGGCTGGTAGGCGTGGTCGTGGCTAACCTTACTTTTGACGTTGTGAGACACGGTGCTAAAAGCTTAGGATCGAGTGTGTCTAACAATCTTGGCGTCGTGGCCAGATATGCCATTTTGTTTTTTACCGTCCTGGTGGTTTTAAATCAGCTGGGCGTGGCTTCTGATCTGGTGCGAATATTATTTACCGGATTTGTCGCCATGATGGCTCTAGCCGGCGGATTGGCTTTTGGTTTGGGAGGACAAGATACGGCGCGGGATGTATTAAAAAGCTTAAAAAGCAAGCTTGAAAAATAGTTATTAGTGATTGGAAATTGGTAAATAGTAAAAGACTACCGGCATGATATGGCGGGTTCGTCTAGTGGCCAAGGACGTCTGGTTTTCAACCAGAAAATCACGGGTTCGACTCCCGTACCCGCTACAATAAAGTTTGGAAGATCCAAAAGGAGCGTTATAAAAAACTTATTACTCTTCGTACTATTGGGCGGAACTTTTTTGGGGAACGTACTTTTGCTTTACCTGGCGCCTTTTAACATTGGTTTCGGTAATATCTATCTAGGAATTCTGGGTGCTGTACTAATGCTTTCCGGATTATTCTTTTGGGGCTGGGGCTACATATCCCTCGGAGGGAGCTTTTCGGTATTACCCAAGGCTAAGGAATTGGTTAAAAGCGGAGCTTACTCTTTTTTAAATCATCCTATTTATACCGGTATGTTATTAACCTTTATTGGTTTATCTATCGCCAAAGGTACGCTGCTGGGTTTATTTTTTAGCGTTTTAGTAACGGCTCCTCTGAATTATTTCCGGGCGAAAAAAGAGGAAAGGCTTCTCAAAGAAAAATTTGGATCATTGTATTAACGATCTTTTCAAACTGATACGAGTTTCATATTAAATATATTACTTTGCTCAAAAATAGTCATTCTGGTAAGCGAAGCGCATCCAGAATCAGATTCTGGACAAGCCAGAATGACGCAGGTAAGATAAACACTGCGAAACTCGTGATTTGAAAGTAATTTTAATAACTCACGCTATAGCGTGAACTTGTAAAATTCATTTTAGATGTTAAAAGTTCTACCAAAAGTAATAATAACTGCTGTTATTTTCAGTTACTATATTTTCGTCTCTAGTTTTGCCTACGGTACCTACGATCCTGCGAGCGCGGCCAATAACAAATTCGGTATTCACCTCCTGTTCCCGAGCGAGTTGGAAGAGGCGGCGCGTCTTGTAAATTCTGCAAATGGAGAATGGGGTTATATTACCATCCCGATTCGAAGCGACGATCATAATTTAGAAAAATGGCAAGTTTTTATGGATAAGGCGAAAATCTTAAAATTAATTCCCATACTAAGGCTAGCCACTTACCCTGAAGGAGACTCTTGGGCTAAACCAACTATTTTTGATCCTTTAGATTGGGCAAATTTTCTAAGTTCGCTTGAGTGGCCAACCAAAAACCGCTACGTAATTATTTATAACGAACCTAATCGCGCTGAAGAATGGGGAAGAGAAATTAATCCTTCTGACTATTCCGCACAACTCAAGCAGACGAGTTTAGCCTTAAAAAGACTAAACGACGATTTCTTTGTCCTTCCGGCTGGTTTTGACGCCTCCGCCCCTAACAATCATGTGCTCATGGACGAATATTCTTTTTTAACCCTCATGCACCAAGCCGACAATGAAATTTTTAAATACATCGATGGATGGACGAGCCACGCCTATCCTAATCCCAATTTTCGTTCGCCGCCTGCGTACCTGGGCCGAAATGGCATCACTTCTTACCAATGGGAATTAGCCTTTTTGCAAAAGGAGTTCGGCGTCTCTGGATTAAAGGTTTTTATCACCGAAACAGGCTGGGATGGCAGTTACTTAAACCCCAATCTAGTAGCAGCTTATTTTAAAGAAGCTTTCGCTACGGTTTGGAATCAGGATTATATCGTTGCTGTCACTCCTTTTTTATTAGGCGCCGGCGAAGGTGCCTTTAAAAAATTTTCCTGGACCAGCCAGGACTCTTACCAACCTCTCCCCGTTTATGAGACAGTACAAAAAATGAACAAAATAAAAGGCGAGCCAAAAATAAATACGCTTTTTGAACAAAACGCCAAATTAAAAGAGGAAAAATCCATCTGGTCAGCGCAAAAAACCGGCTTTTGGCATCAAACCACCATTTCCTGGATTAAAAAAACTATCAATTGGCTTTTTCATTGATTATAATAAGTGTTAATGACGAGATTTTTAGTTTTATTAATATTGTCTTTTGCCGCTATTTCTTTATATTTTATAAAACTGCAAAGAACTTCTAAGCTATTATCTTCTACAATTAAAATAAACGAGCAAGAAATAAAAGTAAAACTGGCTCGTACCTCACGTGAAATTGAAAAAGGACTAGGGGGTCAAGATCAACTTACGGAAAAAGAAGGAATGCTTTTTATAATGCCAGGATACGACCGTTACTCGTTTTGGATGAAAGGAATGAAATTTCCACTTGATATAATTTGGATTGAGAAAGACACTGTCGTGGATATAACTAAAAATATTCCCCTAGAAAACAATGGGAATTTAACCATTTATCAGCCGAAGACGCCGGCCAATTTGGTCTTAGAAGTAAACGCGGGATTTAGCGACAAATTCGGTATTAAGGTTGGCGATAAATTGTTTTACTCATTATGATCGAACTTGTTAGTTTTATCGTATTAATCTTTTTATTATCCTACTTTCGTACCCAGATTGCTTTTCTAATTCAAGGCATTAGCCTTTTAGTTTTTGAGAGAGCCAAGCCGGGCGTTATTTTTTATAGTATTTTATTTCTCCCTGGTATCTTAATTCATGAATTATCGCATCTGTTGACAGCCGAACTTTTGGGAATTCGCACCGGCAGAATAAATATTTTTCCGACGGAAATCAAAGCCGGAAATACCGAAGGTACCTTTGGTGTCAAAATGGGTTTTGTGGAATCCGAGGAAACCGACCCTTTTCGCGAAACGCTAATCGGCAGTGCCCCTTTTTTGGTGGGATTATTTTTAATAACGGTTATTGTATTTATGCGATTTTCGGCACTTGATTCTATTTTCTCTAGCGAAAAAATACTAAACCTGACATCTATTTTACTTCTCTATCTTATTTTTTCCGTTGGCAACACCATGTTTGTCAGCGAGGAAGATAAGCGCGGCTGGTGGTTTATTCCCATGATTTTAGTTATCGTTCTCGCTTTTATTTATGGATTTAGAATTCGCTTAAACTTAGAAGGCGTACTAAGCGCTGGCGTTAAAAATTTACAATTTGTTAATCGCGCGCTTTTCCTTTGTTTGGGGCTTGATGTCTTTTTTCTCGTTGGTCTCTTTTTAATTAGAAAAGCAATTGAAAGTTTAACGGGTAAGCGTCTTCTAACCAAAACGGGCTAACATTGCTGTTAGCCGTTTTATTCTTCGAAACGATAAGAAATTATTTTTCCGTTACCTCGACGCTCCCCATCATGGAAGGGTTTAGGTGATCGTGATACTTCCAAATCCCCACTTTCTCAAAAGTAAAAGAATACGATTCTCCTGGCTTAATACCCATGAGGGCATCAAATCCGGGCAATAATTGATGAGTCGGATGAATTGCTGAAGCCGGCCAGTGGTCAACCGTGTCCACATTGACAAACTTAACCGAAGTACCTAATTTAACCGTTACTTTACTTGGAACAAAACCACTCGCCGTCATCTTAACAATTACTTCTGTTTTTTTCTCCATGCTTTCGGTCGCTGCGGGTGTATTTGTTGCTGTGACTTCCGTAGCGGTTTGGGTGTTTAAACTTTGAGTTTTATTATGATAGCAGCCGCTAAGAACCAGCGCACCGCCAAGTAGCGACAGACCGAGAATTACTTTTTTCATAAATAATTCCTCCTTTAGGATAATAATACTTACTAACTAAATAACTTGTCAATGATTAAAAGGGTATGCCCCACTTACGCTGATTTGTAAAATCAGCTTAGTGGGGTATATACTCATCTAATCAGCTTTTTCGCCCTATCGGGCTGTAAATCTGAGTAAGATGTGTATAAATTATTGTATAATAATTGTCTAACTTTTATGTGCGGAATTTTTGGCTATGTAGGTAAACTTGATAAGGCTGGGGAAATTGTACTCTCGGGATTAAAAAAGCTGGAATACCGAGGGTATGATAGTTGGGGTGTTGCGGTAAAATCAGAAACACAAAACTCTATCCTTGTTAAAAAGAAAACTGGAAAGATAAATCATGCTACGGTAGAAGATTTACCCAAATCTACTCTTGCCTTAGGACATACCAGATGGGCTACCCACGGCGCGGTGATCAATGAAAATGCGCATCCGCACACCGACTGCACCAAAAGATTTGCCATCGTCCATAACGGCATTATTGAAAATTATCAGGAAATTAAAAAAAATCTGGCCCAGAAACATCACTTTCGCTCCGAAACCGACACCGAGATTTTACTCCATTTAATAGAAGAATTAGCAATAAAACTGCCAGGCAGTGAGGCAGTAAGGAAAGCCTTTACTAGGGCTCGCGGTTTGAATGCCATTGTCGTCTTAGATGCCTTGGAAAATAAGATTTATACGGCCAAAACAGGCTCGCCGATTGTTTTGACAGTTAAGGGTCAAAACAGCTATTTAGCTTCAGATAGCGCTTCACTACTGGCTTTTAGCAACGAGCTTTTATTTCTAAACGACGGTGAAATGGCAATTCTCTCCTCCGGCAAAATTACTCTCCAAAATATCGCTGACGGAAAAACTCTATTGCCCCATTTTCAAAAAGTTGATTGGAAATTTGAAGAAAGTGAAATGGGAAAGTATCCGCATTTTATGATTAAAGAAATTGAGGAACAACCGAAAATTCTTCTTAATATTAGCGCTAATCTGGCAGAATCAGCAGAGAAAATTGCGGCTTTTATTAAGAATAAAAATGTTTATTTTTCCGGCTGCGGCACAGCCTATTTTGCCGCCTTGGCGGGAAGTTATTATTTAATGTCTCTGGCTAAGAAAAGAAGCCTGGCGGTTTATGCCAATGAGCCGATACTTGTTAAAAACTTAACCGACGATGATGTTCTGCTCGCACTTTCGCAAAGCGGCGAAACGATTGATCTGATAGAGACGGTAAAAATGGTCCAGGCTGAGGGCGCTAAAGTAGTGGGCGTGGTCAATGTTTTAGGATCGACCCTTTTTCGCATGGCCAACGAGAAGGTTTTGCTTGGTGCCGGGCCAGAAATTTGCGTGCTGGCGACGAAAAGCTTTACTGCCAAACTAGGCTTTTTAACACTTCTTAGCTATGCGCTTTCTGGCAATTTGAAAGTAGGCCAAAGACTTTTAGCTCAAGCGGCTGAAGCACTTGATACTATTTTTTCCCAAAAACAAAAAATTAAGGCTTTAGCCAAAAAGCTCGTTAAAAAACAGCATATCTTCGTTATCGGCCGGGGATTATCCTATCCAATGGCCCTAGAGTCGGCGTTAAAAATAAAAGAAGTAACCTATCTTCACGCCGAAGGTTTTGCCGCTGGTGAACTTAAACACGGCGTCATCGCCTTAATCGAGAAAGGCACGCCTTGTGTGGTACTTGCCTTAAACGATGAAAACTATGAATCAACTATTGCCAGCGCCATGGAGCTAAAAGCCAGAGGCGGGTATATTGTTGGTATATCACCAAAAAATAACGAGATATTTGATGACTATTTACCAACTTCCGATGTTGGCGTGGCCACCAATATTTTACAGATTGCCTGGGCCCAATTGCTAAGTTACTATATGGCGCTCGAATTAAAACTAGACCCGGATAAACCAAGAAATCTGGCAAAAAGTGTGACGGTAAAATAACTTTTTGAAATTATGACCGAAGAAGAGATTAAGAAATTTTATGCTCTTTGTGATGCTTCGGATATCAGGAAATTTACAAAGGAAGAGCTAGAGTCGGGTTTTACCAGATTAAAAAAAGAAATTTTGATTGGATTAAGAAGAAAAAATGAAGGGGATTTCAGCGACGGAGGGTTAAAGTGCCTCAATACTTCAATAAAACCAATAGTGAGTAAAGACTTTGAAAAAATTCCATCAGGTACAAAAGTTGCCTACGGCAGCTATGCCGGTACGAACTGGATAACCGGATTGGCCACGAAAATAGGCGATAAAATAGTTGAACACCCTTTGACAACAAAAAGTTTTAGTGACAAATCAGCTCGCGTTCTATCTTCGCCGCAGGAGTTCGGAAAGCTAATTGGTGATTTGGTTATTAATGCTTTAAAAAAAGTAAACAATACTGATGATATAGAATGCTTCGCTATTTCCTTCGGAAGCGAGTTTTTTCCATTACAAACCAAATATGGAAGAGACGCTATTTTTATAAATGATTATTTAGCCAAAAATTGGTCTATTAAAAAGGGAAAGGGAATGAAAGCGGGAGAATGTATACTAAATTATTTAAAATTCCACGGCTTACCACACATGAAAAAAATATATTTTGCCAACGACACGACCGCAGTAGCATTAGATATATCGTCTAAATTCGAGAGCGATTCTCATAAAAAATACTCCTCTCTGCCATGTGGTTTTGTTATGGGTACTGGCGATAACGGAGGTGCAGTTTTTCGAGGATTTAAAGATAATAATATTATCAATTTAGAGTGTGGTCAATCATTGAGTTTAGGTGCTGACAAAATACTTGAGCGAATGATACAAGAAGATTTAACCCCAACGAAGGGATGTTTGCTTGAATATTATATGGGAGGTGATTATCTTTTATCCCGACTTACGACTTCATTGTTTCTGCTAAAAGAAGCTAATTTTGATACTAAAAATTACGGTTTAAGATTAAAAAAATATGCTTCAGACGCCAAAATTACCAGCCGTTTAGCGGCAGCTGATATATCAGCACAAGAACTTTCAGAGCTTATCAAGACTAAAGTTAACTTAGACGATATTTTTGTTCTTAATGAGGTAGCTAAAAGAATACTAAACAAGGGGGGACAAGCTGCTGGCGTAATGATAGCGGGGGTTTGCGATATTGCTGGATGGGGAGCTGGAGTATATGGCGCAATCCCGGTTGAAGGAACGGTGTTTTTACAGGCATTCGGTTTTCGTGACAGAATCAGAAAAACTCTTAAAATTTTAATTCCGCAACACCGATTAATTTTTATTCCCGGGTCAGGCACCAGAGGTATTGCCACAGAAGCCATGATTAGGCAACAGGCTGGTTCTTAGCTAAAAAAGCATCCACTTCCATTTTTGTCGGCATTGCCGGTATGGCGCCCTGCTTCGTACAAGCCAAAGCACCTGCGGCATTGGCCCGTACAAGTATTTTCTCCCAGGCAAATTTTGACAAGTTGTTAATTTCGCGGTTAGTAAAAGGCAGTAAATCAAACAACATGGAGGCTGAGAATGCGTCCCCGGCACCAGTTACCTCGACGACGTTAACTTTAAATCCTGGAACGTTACCCTCCTGGCCATTTTTGGTTAAGTAATAACACCCGCTTTGAGCCAGCGTTACGACAATAATTAACGCGTTGCTAGATTTCAATATTTTTCGCGCGCCCCTTCTTATATTGGTGTCGCCGCTGATAAATGGCAAGTCCTCATTGGAAGTCTTAATGATATCGGCGTATTTAAAACCTTGATAAATTCTGTTTAAGGCAAGTTTGGGGTTTGGCCAAATAGCCGGTCGATAGTTAGGGTCAAAAGAGATCAGTCCTTTATTCTTTTTTGTCAGCTTAATGGCCTTAAGCGTTGCCAAAAAAGGATTTCTTTCAATCATACTGATGGAACCGTGGTGGAAGAAGCGAATTTTGGCAAAATACTCTTCTTTAATATCTAAGGGACCAAGCATTTGATCCGCGCCAGGGTTTCGATAAAAGAAAATGTCTTTTTTGCCATCAGGGCGGGGAAAAATATAGGCTTGGGTGGTACGAATATCATTTATTTCCTTGACACCAGAAACATCAACCCCATATTTTTCAAGATGAGAAATTAATCTGTGTCCAAAACTGTCATTTCCCACGCATCCGATAAAGCCGCACGGAGTTCCTAAGCGTGCTAACCCTACAGCCACATTCGCTGGCGCGCCTCCAGGAAGAGCTAAAAACTTCTCAGCCAAAATCTCCGGCTCTTCGCCAGTTTTAATCATGTCGATTAAAAATTCTCCGAGAGTGATAATTTTCATACTGTTTATAATTATTGAATTAAGAAAATTGAATATTTTGACTAGTTAAAACTGAGCAAGACTGAATGATTTTCTCATAAGCACGTCTTATATCGTTGAAATTTGTGTATGGTATTCTTTCGATATAATCTTTATAGCGTGACGGAATATCCTTCCTATCAAGGTCTCGTTCAAGAACGCTTGCTTTAAGTACAAATATACCAGCTAAAGTATCATATCCATATGGTCCGAGCGAAGACGCGTCTATTAGACTATCTCCTGCCATCATGACTGGTCTACCGCCTCTCATGGCTGCATTAGCAACATAATACCCTTTCCACATCGATGTTATATTGTCGCTCTCAATTGCGTGTATTAACATGCCTCCTGGGAGTTGATGTTTTTTCCTTTGTCTTGTAAACATTTTAATGACAATAGGATTGAATTGCCTAGATATTATATCAACGAAAATTCCATGGGCATACATAAATTCTAGTGTACTCAATGAGCCAGGCCTTAATTTAGCGTACATGGCAGCTTTTTCGAATAAGTGTGGTTTCTTCTTCAGTGAATCCTGCATGTATTTTACGTACATAAGGGCAAACCAGCGAGGATCAGAACATTTTTTAAGAGAGTCTTCAAATTTTGTCCCATTTGGTATATGCGCGAGCATTTGTTCGTTAAAACCTCTTGTAAACGTCCCATCGAAATCTGAACAAAAATCCGGAGTTTGTCCTCTACATCTAATTGCGATTCTATCATAAGGGTCACCGGTCCTGGCTAACATATCCCTTTGCTTTGCACTTAAGCCAAAACCGCCTTCACTATATGAACGGTTGGAAAAACTCGCGAATTTACTAAAAAATTTCTTTCTGGTCTCTATTAGTAAAAGATTAGTTTCAACCACTTCATGTTCATTAATACCGTTAGATAAGCAAACAGAATCCTGAGGATCTATTAGAAACATGCCTGGATAAAAGCGTGTTCTAGCTCTTGAGTCTAATTTTTGAAATGGTATTTCTGAATCTCGGGCATAAATTTTGTACGGCTTATTTTCACTTTGCATAAAATATTGTTAGGGTCTTGTCTACTTAACTAATAATTATAGGTTAAATAATTCGACGAGTTTCTTTAGGGATTTTTCTAAGTTTCCCCGGTTGTTAAACCGCCAC
>JACPZF010000019.1 GCA_016195615.1 Candidatus Gottesmanbacteria bacterium
AAGCCAAATCCTTCAAACAGGCTTGGCAGACAAAGACAAAGAGCGCTAGAATAAAGCGAGGCCAAGTCGTCGTCGGAGGTGTAACCTAAGAATTTTACGCGGTCTGCGATTCCTAATTTTTCTGGGGTTTTAAGAATTTCATCATAAAGCCAGCCCTTATTTCCGGCAATAACAAGCTGCAAATTATTCGTGTCGACAATTACTTTAGCAAAGGCTTCTATCAAACGGACAATATTTTTTCGAGGCTGAATGGTACCGACAAACAAAATGTAACGGTTTGTGCTTTTGTCATTCTGGCTTGTCCAGAATCCGTTTTTTTTGATTCTGGAGTCCTCGCTTCGCTCGTTCCCAGAATGACGAATTACTGGCTTGAATTTTGTTTTATCAAACCCTTCATAAATCACGGTTATTTTTTCCGCCGGACAATTTAATTTATTAATCAAATCCTTTTTAGTTGCTTTTGATACGGCAATTAAATGTGTTGCCTGTTTGACGGCAAATTCGGTTGACTTATTAAGATATAGCTTTTGAGGAAATTGATGGTACTGGGGCAGATATTCATAGCCTAAATCGTGAATAGTGACAACGGTTTTGAGGCTAATCAGATGTATCATCGGAATCGTGTGGCTGGGAATAAACAACACGTCTGGTGGGTGGAAAAAAACTTCTTTAGCCAAGCCTATTTGGGTCCAAAGGCGAGGTGTCGTAATCGGCTTAACCACGAAGTTTTTATTAAGGTGCCACCTTAACTCAGGCATGTTAAGGTGGCACCTTGTAAAAAGAGTATAGCGGTTTTTTTGGTCAATCTTAGCAATCGCTCTTATTAACTGATAAGAATAATTTTCCGTGCCGGTTCTTTCCGAAACAAAAGCCCGAGAGGCATCGATGGAGATATTCATTATTTTTTCGTAATGCTTCGTTTATACAAATCAATATTCTCTATCGCAATCCCCGTTCCTTTAACTGTACATAACAGCGGATCTTCGGCCACATGGCAGGGCACGCCGGTAACATTAGTCATTAATTTATCAAGATTTTGCAGAAGCGAGGTGCCGCCGGCCATCACTATTCCTTTATCGATAATGTCTGAAGCCAGCTCCGGTGGAGTTTGTTCCAGCACTCCCTTAACCGAACCGATAATGGCGTAAAGGGTGTTATAGATAGCTTCGGTAATTTCCGTCGAGGTAATCTCAACCGTTCTCGGCAAACCGGTAATACTATCTCTTCCTCTGACGTCCATTTTAATCTCCGGCGTAAGCTTTATCGCCGAGCCGATTTTAATTTTAACCTCCTCGGAGGTTCTTTCGCCGATTAAAAGGTTATATCTTTTTTTAATATAAAAAGTTATTGCCTCATCGATTTTGTTGCCGCCGACTCTTACCGAGTGATGAGCAACAATACCGCCTAGAGAAATTACGGCTGCTTCTGACGATCCGCCGCCAATATCAACTACCATGTTGCCTGATGGTAGGGCAATTGGGATTTTTGCCCCAATGGCCGCAGCCAGCGGCTCTTCGATTAAATAAGCAACCTTGGCTCCGGCGGAAAGAGTGGCATCCAAAACCGCCCTTTTTTCCACTTGGGTTACTCCCGATGGCACGCAAACCATAACTTCTGGCTTAAAAAGATAGGTTTTTCCGCAGACTTTGCTGATAAAATAGGAAAGTATTGCCTCGGTCATGACATAATCTGCAATCACGCCGTCTTTCATAGGACGAAGCGCCATGATCGTCCCGGGAGTTCTTCCCAGCATCTCCTTAGCTTCATTGCCGACGGCTACGATGTGATTATCATCAATGGCCACGGCAACTACGGTTGGTTCGTTTAAAACCACGCCTTCTCCGGCGACATAAACAAGAGAGTTTGCCGTACCGAGGTCGATGCCGATTCTTTTTGAGAACATAATTGCAAATTTTTAATTTCTAATTTTTAATTTCTAATGAATTATTAATGTTTTAATTTTAAAATTTATAATTTAGATTTGATTTAAAATTTATAATTTAAAATTTAAAAATTTCTCCTGGATTATAACATGATCGCAAGGAGAAACAACCTACTATTTTTGTCTTGTTGTGATATACTTTTCTCGATGAAAAAAATTACCACTCTTTTCTTGGTAGGGATTTTTGTTATATTAAGTATCACTCTGATAGCATACGCCAGGGGTTACCGGATAGACTTTAAGAAGAAAGAAATCACCGGAACCGGACTTTTAGTTACCACTTCCGAGCCAAACGGCGCCTCAGTTTTTTTAAATGGTCATTTAACTACTGCGACTAATAACACTCTTAATCTTCCGCCCGGAGACTACGACGTGAGAATTGTTAAAAACGGCTATCTGGGTTGGCAAAAGAAATTAAAAGTCGAAGCAGAAGTGGTGAGCAAAACTGAAGCCCTGCTTTTTCCTTCTACTCCCAGCCTTAAGCCCTTAACCATTAACGGAGCTTTAAACCCGCTGCTTTCACCAGATAGTACCAAAATAGTTTATGCTGTAAGTTCGCAGGGTTTACCAAATGATGCCACCGACCGTTCTGGACTTTGGATTTTTCCTCTTCCAGTACGGCCTTTATCTTTTGCCCGCGACCCGCAAAAAATTGCGTCTAATTTTAGGGGTTTTGATATCTCGGAAGCTCAAATTATTTGGTCTCCGGATTCGAAAGAGATCATCGCGCTCTTTTTTAGTGATCCTAAAAAACCTAGCTCGGGAAATGTCACTAGCGCTTATTTAATATCTGCGGAAGGACAAAATACTAATCTTAGAGATATCACGGCAACGTTTTCATTAACTTTGAAAACCTGGGAGGAAGAAAAAAAAGCTAAGTATCAGGATCAGCTTTTAAGTTTGCCCAAAGATTTTGTCAAAGTAGCTACTGCCTCGGCTTCCCTTCTCGCTTTTTCTCCGGATGAAACCAAAGTTTTATACACCGCGACGACTTCCGGAACCCTTCCGCAAATTATCAAACCAGCTCTTATCGGTGCTAATTCGCAGCTCGAAGAAAGAGAGTTAAAAAAGAATCAAGTTTATGTTTATGATGTCAAAGAAGACAAGAATTTTGCGATTAACAGTAACGACCATTTGTTCTGGCTGCCGACTTCGCGGCATTTAGTCAGTATTCAAAAAGACACGATTTCGATTATGGAATATGACGGAACCAATAATGCGGTTTTCTACGCCGGGCCTTTTATTAATTCTTTTGTTTTTCCCTGGCCCGATGCTAGTAATTTAGTGATTTTAACCAACCTTAATAAATCAGCCGGTGAAATCCCCAACCTCTACGCGGTGAGTTTAAAATAGCCGGACGCTCAGCGTCCCAATTGCCAAGCTTATCTTGGCGTCCCCGGGCAGAGTTGAACTGCCAATCTTGCGCTTAGGACGCGCCTGCTCTAATCCATTAAGCTACGGGGACAACGATGGTTTCTAAGTCACTTAAGTTACTTAGGTTACTTAAGTCACTTATGTAGTTTATAGCTTAGTCTTTTTTTTAACAAGTTCTCACTGTAGCCGCCGGTTTTTATGAATTTATCTTCGGCTACTTTTATTTGTCTATCCAGAAGATAAGTTGCCAAATGACAAAAAGTTAAAAGCAAATTGGCGGCTTCTTCTGATTCGTTTGGTAAAGACAGCTTTTTCTTTAAGTCACCTAAGTGACTTAAGTTACTTAGGTTACTTAAGTTAAAACCAAGCTGTCTAAAGTTTAAAATTCTCGGGTCGGTTTTTGACCAAATAATAAGATTTCTCTGGCGTAAAAAATCTTCGAAATCACAGATTAATTCTTCTATTGAAGCTTTTGCTACTCCTAAAAGTTTAATTTCTCCTCCTTTAGAAGTGGCACTCTGACCAACTCCTTCAACAATGTTTTGTTTGCCCGAGCGGGCTGCTTGTGTCATTTGTTCAACTGTTCTTTTGTATTTCCAGTCGTTTAAAAAAAGACTGCAGAATTGGACTGTTCCGTCGTGGATTAGTTCGCTATAACGATAGGTCAGAAGATATTTGTGTTTTGGCAACATTTTGGCTCACTTTGTTTTTAAGTTACTTAAGTCACTTAGGTAACTTAGGTGACTTAGATTTCTTAATTGAATTAAAACAGAAAGCAAGTTAAAATGCAATAAGACGGGGTGTGGTGCATCGGTAGCACGCCAAGTTCGGGACTTGGAGGTACAGGGTTCAATTCCCTGCACCCCGACTTAATGAAAATTATTCTTGCTTCTAAGTCTCCCGCGCGGAAAAAATTGCTTTTGGAACTTGGTTTAAAGTTTGAAGTGGTGCCCTCGGAAGTCGACGAAGAAAAATTTCAGGATAAAAAGCCTTCGGTTCGGGTGAAAAAAATCGCTTTGGCCAAAGCCAAGGCTGTTTTAGAAAAGGCAAGTAAAGAGGCAGTAATAATTGCCGCGGATACCATGATTTATTATCAGGGAAAATTCATCGGCAAGCCCAAAAGTCTTGCCGAGGCCGAAAGAATGCTCTCCTTATTGTCGGGTTCAACTCACTTTCTTTACACCGGCACTTGCGTTATAAAGGGCAATCGAACTATCCTCGATTATGATAAAAGCGAAGTTACTTTTAGAAAACTGATGCCTAACGAAATTGCTGACTGTGTCAAAGACCCCGAGGTTTTAAATCACGCTGGCGCATATACCATTGAAAAAACCACTTTTGGTAGCGGTTTTATTAAAAAAATTAAAGGATCTTACAGCAATGTTTTGGGGTTGCCGGTGGAAAAACTGAACAAGATTTTAAAAATTAAGAATTAGAAATTAAAAATTTAGGCTCGCTCTTCCTCGCTGTAAAGGTAGCTATACTCGCCTTTTTTATATTCGAAAATTTCTTCTGCGGCAAAAAGCAAGGAAAGTTCTTTATTGGCATTGTCGACAGAATCAGAAGCATGAATCAGGTTGTATTGATTTGAAAGACCAAAATCGCCGCGAATCGACCCCGGCTCGGCTTGGCTGCCGCGAGTCACCCCGCACATAAGTCTTACTGCCTGTACGGCCTCTAGGCCCTCCCATACCATCGCCACCACGGGATCAGACTGCATAAATTGTTTTAAACCTTTGAAAAACGGTTTGTCTTTGTGATGAGCATACCAGTCGTTTAACGTTTCGTCGGTAAGTCTAGTCATTTTTAAACCGATAAGTTTTAAGCCTTTTTTTTCAAAACGGGAAATGATTTGTCCAACCAGCCCTCTTTGGACGCCATCGGGTTTAACCAAAACTACAGTTTTTTCCATCATAAAATTATTCTAGAAAGTTAAAGATCAAAAGTCAATAATTTTACAATTTGCTTATTCCTGTAAAACTAAAATCTCTCACTCTTATTGCCGGCAGCAGGCTTGCCCCAAAACCTTCATCGCTTGGCTCTAGATGAACTTCTTTCGAAATATGACTAACGTTTGATAAAACCTTAGGGATACTAATTGTAAAACGCATGTTTCTGACACCGGAAACGATTTCGCCGTTTTCGATTAAAAAGGTTCCATCCCGGGTCATGCCGGTGATCGTTAACTCTTTCGGATGGACATTTCGCACATACCAGAAACGGCTCACTAAGATGCCCTTTTTCATGCCTTTTAGCAGTTGATTCTTGGGAGTGCTGCCGGGCTTTAAATGGAGATGGCTGGCAAAAGCGTCTTCGGTATTGGGAGCCGGAAATCCATGACCGGTTGGTTTGGCTTTATACTTTAGGGCCAAATAATGATCATACAAAACATTTTTGGCTATGCCGTTTTCAATAATAGTCAAGGATTTTTTAGGTATACCCTGATAATCAAAGGGCATGGGAAGATGATTGGGATTATAGGCATCGTCCCAAATAGTGATGTTGCTGCCCATCACCTTTTTACTTAAATTTTCCGAGATAAAACTTCGCTCTTCGTGAAATGCTCTGGCGCCAAAACCTAAATAGGTCAAATAGGTCATCATTTCCGAAACCGCTGGTTCTTCCAGAACTACTTCGTAATCACCGACCTCAACTTCGCTGGTTTTTTTACCAAGAAGAGTTTTGCTAATGGCCCTTTTGGCCGCTTCTTCAATATTTAATTTGGCAATATCGCTGTTTACTTCTCCGGCATAACCGCTGATTAGATTTTTCATAATGCGGATATTGAGAAGGCTTAGACTTTGCGGATGATAGGCAAAAACGCCGTGGGAGTTGGCAACGACAATCTCGCCGGTACCAGTAGAAAGCGAACCAAAAGCATTTAAATCCTCGGCTTTGGCCATTTTGATTATTTTGGCAACTTCCTTCGCGCGATATTCGGGCTTTACGCTCGCCGTAGCTTCATTAAAGCTTTTTACTTTTTGATAAGAAAAATTTCCTTCCTCTTTACCCGGCAGATGATGCCAATGAGGATCTTCGGGAGAAATTTTAGCAATTTCGTAGGCCTGATTTACCAATTTGTCCAGCTTGGCTAATTGGTCCAATTGCAGATTGGCCGAAACGACCGCTTGTTTTTTGCCAACTACGGCGCGGATTTGCACGACGATATTTTGCGACGCCATATTTTGGTGAATTTGGTTGTTGGCAAAACGGGTTAAGGCCGAGTCATCGACAAAAATTAAGACTTCGGTTTCCAAGGCCGGAGATTTTTTTAAGATATAGTCAGTGATAGTTTTAAGTTTTTGTTGACCAATCATAAGTTACTTAAGTTACCTAAGTGACTTAGGTCACTTAGATTTAAAACCCACTTTGACCTTTCTAAACCTCGCTGGACTTGCGCCGTGACCCGTATGGGCAAGCTGACTCGGCTCGCCTTTACCGCAGTTGGGCGTTCCCCAAACCTGCCAATGGTTTTTATTGCAAATGGCGTCGCAGCTGTTCCAAAAGGTCGGCGTAATTCCGGCATAGATGGGATTTTTAAAAATGTTGCCTGTGAGTTTCCCATTTTTAATCTCGTAAGCAATTTCGGTGCCATTAACGGTAAATTAGACCAATTATCTGACCGCATACTACTCGTTAAAGCAATTTCAATATCTTTATTTTTTCTTTGTTTAGTGTTTAACATTTTAATCATTATCGGCAGTGTTTCCCGGGAAGTCTGGTAGCCGACGTGTACTCCTTTTTTTACCAAATATTTTTTAACAGCGGGAACACCCTCATCGTCATATCCAAAAGTACCAAGTGCTCCGGGTGTTACATTATCAACTGTTAAATTTACTATATCAGAACCATACTTAAGCTCTCCTAATCCGTCAACATTCATGAAACTTGTACCCGCGTAGGCCGCTTCAAATCCCAAGACCCGATCTAATTCCGTCGGATGCCCGCAAGACTCATGGATTTGGAGACCCAGCTGATTGCCATCGAGAATGATATCAAACTCACCGCTTGGGCACTCTCGTGCTTTTAAAAGTCTAACTGCTTCTTCGGCAGTTTTTTGAGCATGACCAACCAGATCGAGTTTTTCGATTAATTCATAGCCTGCGGTTTGAAATTGGCCGCGAAAAGAATTTGGGTAACTGCGATTTTGCGCATCTTTGCCGTCGGTTGCCATGCATTCCAAACCCGCGCCGCTTTCCGTGATAGTTTGTTTAATATAGCTTCCTTCCGTAGAGGCAAAAATTTTTTCTTCCCGCCAGGCGCGCATAAAAGATTGACAGGTGGTAATGCCTTTAACTTTAACCATCGTCTTGTCGGCTGCTAACAAGTTTTCGATTTTTTTATTAAGGGGAACCTTAAAAGGATCAATTTTAATGGGAGTCTCATATTTATCTTTGACCGCCTTGAGAGGATAGAGCTTAACAGCGCCCTTAAAAAGACCCGACCTTAAAACCAGTGAGGATTTGGCAATCTCAAGGGCTTTTTGGCAGGTTTTTTTAATCCCGGTCGAGCTTAAATCGTTAGTTGCGGCAAATCCCCAAGCACCTTTGAACAAAACCCGGATACCAATTCCAAGACTCTCGGAATATTCAATGCCTTCAACTACACCGTTTCTCGTTGACAGATTTTGGGTTGTACGCTTTACTATCCTGGCGTCGCCGTAATCTAGGCCGCGGATAGAAATGGCATCAAGAGCTGTTTTAATAAGATCTTTCACAAAACGTCCTTTCCCACCACTCCCAGTTTAAAATTCTCTCTCTTAAACAAGTCTCTAGCAACCGCAGTTACTTCTTCCTCCGTGACTTTTTCCACCTGGGCTATAATCTCTTCCACTGAGCGGATTTTGTCTTCCAAAAGCCAGGATAAACCGTAAAACATGGCTTGTTCCAGAGATTCTTCCAAACTCAAGACGAGTTTTCCGCGCAGATAATCTTTCGTCTTGCGCAGCTCTTTAGCAGTAATGTTTCCGGATTTAGTTATTAAAGATAATTCTTCTATAACTGTTTTCACCGCTTCTTCGAGCTTGCTGCCATTTACTCCCGCCGAAACCGTAAACATGCCCGTATCGGTATAGGATTCAACGTCGCTTCCGACATAATAGGCGAGGCTTTTTTCTTCTCTGATTTTTTGAAAAAGACGCGAACTCATCCCTGAGCCTAAGATGATATTTAATATTGATTGGGAATATCGTTTTGGACTGGTTTTTTTAAAAGCATACGCTCCCAGGCAAAAATGCGTCTGATCGGTGGATTTTTCTTTGACTATGACGTTATTGTTCGAGCCAAGTCTGACTTGGCGAGAACTACTTGACTTCTCGTCGAGTCTGACTCGACTCGAAGAATAAAAAGTTGCAGGCTTAATTACTTCTCCCTCTGGCACTTGGGAAAAATGTTTGCTAATGGTTTCAAAGACGGCATTTTCTTCAAATTTTCCTGCCACAACAACGAAAACGTTTTTTCGGTGGTAATAATCTTTATGAAAATTTACAAAATCTTTCCTTTTGAATTTTTGTACTGCCTCTTTCTCTCCGGCGCCGGATAGACCGAGCGGATTACCTTTGAACAAGGCTTCGGTTACCATATCGTCCACCGCGATTTGGGGCATGTCAGAGCGATAATTTATTTCTTCAACAATGACCCCTTTTTCGCGTTCGATCTGAGCACTCTCAAATTTTGAGTGCCAAAGCATGCGGTAGAGAATTTCGCAGCTAAGATTTAAGTGTTTATTTTCAGCTTTGACAAAATACCCGGTATATTCTTTTCCCGTCATGCCATTAAATTCCGCGCCTATTTGATCAATCTCGGTGCTAAGCGACAATTTATCGGGCCATTTATCATTACCCTGAAAAAATATGTGTTCGCAAAAATGGGCCAAACCATTTGTTTTCTCCGTTTCGTATCTACTGCCTACCCTAACCAAAACCAGAACCGAAACAGTTTGGACTTCTTTAACGGGAATAGTTAGTAATCTAAGGCCGGAAGAAAAGATATGCGTCTGAAACATGGCTGCTATTGTAGCACAAAATTTATCTTAAAGACACGAAAAAACTGGAGACATGGTTAATTATCCTTTTTAGAAGAAGATTGCGGTACTTCGGAAATAGCTTTTTTTAGTAAATCTAAATCTATCTTTTTATTTCCTTTATTATCCGACCAGTATTTTTGCAGTTTTCCTAAAAGCTGTTGGGTGGAAATTTTAGTTTTTGGCAAAGATTTCATGTGACGTTTCTTACAAATTGAGTCAAGTTTTCTACCACAAAATTTTTGTTAAAAACTTCGGTTGGCTTATTGTCTAGACAGGCGCAGGCTTTTTGAATCACCTCTTCTGTTGCCAAAATTCTCATTCCGGTCGGACAATATTTTCTTCCATTAAAAACAGGCACAACAAGACTGTATCCCTCTCCCTCTTTTTGCAACGTTGTTAGACCTAATAAAAAATCATTTATGGGAAGATCTATACTTACTTTTGGATCTGCCGTCGGCAAGGATACCGAAATATCTTCTAATACAGTGTCTCCTACTTCAGCACGTCTTTGACCTAGTAAATGAACAACATATGGATCATCATGATGATGGCTACTTTCAATATCTCTTCGATGTTGATTTCCTTCGGAGGTTACCTCTCTCGTAATTTTCAAAGCCCCAATTGTTCTCTTTGCCGTTTGGTCAAAATTAAAAAAATCGATTATAAAATCGGGTTGTCCTATTTTTGCCTCATGTAAAAACATGGCTTCCGTATAGATTGAACCTTGAGTTAAAGAAGCCAGCATGGCTATTAATTCATCGGGTATTAACTACCCGCCCCCTATACATCTTTTCAGAACGAAATTCTCGGCTTGCTGTTACCGCTGCCGCGATAGATTGTAATGATTCAGTTGCCATAAATATTTGTTATTATTTGATACCTTTTTATCATTTTTTATATTGTTTGTCAAATATTATATTGACCTTTGTGCCGATTCAAACTACCCCAAGGGTGGAAGACTCTTTGATTTTAAAGGTCGTTTTAAAGGTCGGGTCTTAAATGAGGCTTTGTAACAGGCTAAAATTATCAGCATACCAACTCGGTGCTCGAGCATGATGCTGGTATGGGGAAAAAGGTAGATTACGCCAATTTAGCACGTGCTAATTTTGGCGTCAGGGTAATAGGTGCCGATTCAAACCACCCGAAGGGTGTCTTAGGCTTCTCCGCCAAAAAGCCAGAGCCTCAATCTGATGTATCATCGGAATTTCATTTGGGTAACAGTATTTCTGAGGTTAAAGATGCTAGGTGAAATGTTTTTTAAATTTAATCTTTTCCTCCTCTTAAGGTCGCAATCTTTATAACCCATACTCCTGCGTCTTTAACTTTGACGACGCCTTGCCATGTTCCACCCACTAAACCCCTAAATCCTTCTTTTCCCCACCTTACAATCCTAGTAGTAATTGGAACGCTATACGGAACCGTAACCCTATACCCTCTCTTACTTTTCTTTCTGCCATAAAATCTTTTTAATTATTTATTCAAATTTTATTTTCATTATTATATCAAGCTTTATATGGATGTCAAATTTTGTTCGCCTTTTTTAGAAACCCATGAGGGTTGGCGTAAAAGCATCCGGGAAAATGTTTTGAAGAGAAGTTATGCTGTAAATTTTCCCTTTCAAATCACAATTGATAATTACGGCGTTATCGCAATGTTCGCCAATTATTTGCCGGCATCGGCCGCACGGTGAAATTCCCAGTTTCTGGGCAACGGCCAGCGCTTTAATAAATTTTCTGCCTGACTTTTTGATCTCTTGCGAAACTACAGCCCCAGTTACTGCCGCCTCTTCGGCGTGATCAGTGTCGGAATAGCTGACTTTTTCCACGTTGTTGCCAAGATAAATTTTATCGCTTTTGGCCAAAAGAGCAACACCAACAGGATATTTTGAATAAGGAGAGTAACTAAGCTTTGATTGCTTAACCGCTAACTTAACCAGATTTAGAATTTGTTTCTCGCCAATTTTTTTAATGTCCTTCTCTAGCCAGCTTTTTTGAACCTGTAAATCTTTTGGGTTAACTAACCAAATTAGGTCGCTAACTGTTCTTTTACTCATAGTTGCCTTATTGTACTGCAAGATCTAATACGGCTCAAGTTGGGAAATGGCTTGGGCGGCGATTTGGGAACC
>JACPZF010000059.1 GCA_016195615.1 Candidatus Gottesmanbacteria bacterium
AATTCCTTTAGAAACATTTGATAGAAAATTAAAGAAACAGAAATAAATCAAAAATTCCAGCAAAAAACCAGTCCGAAGACTGGCTTTTTGACTTTTCGGGGAGGGGAGAATCGAACTCCCTCTATACGCACCCCATGCGCACGTACTACCGGTATACTACTCCCCGTTTTTCTTACTTGAATTTTAACAAATTATTTGGTACATTAATAGTATTATTTGTGTAGCCCAAAAAGGAGTCATATGAAAACCTCTGCGCCAATTACTTCCCCGCCAAATACTAAGGATCCTAAACTTTCTGCCGTCAAACTTGCCATGGAGCAAATCGAAAAGCAATACGGCAAAGGGTCGATTATGAAACTGGGAGATTCCGGAAGCAAAATGGAAATCGATGTTATTCCGACAGGATCTCTTGCCCTGGATATTGCTCTTGGCGTCGGTGGTTTGCCCAAAGGCAGAGTGATCGAAATTTTTGGTCCAGAAGCATCAGGCAAAACAACGGTTTGTTTAAGCATTATTGCGCAAGCGCAAAAACTCGGAGGAACGGCGGCATTTATTGATGCCGAACACGCCCTTGATCCGCTCTGGGCGCAAACCATTGGGGTAAAATTAGATGAGTTGCTTGTCTCACAGCCGGATACCGGAGAACAGGCGCTAGAAATTGCCGAAACTTTAATCCGAAGTGGCGGAGTAGATGTAATTGTCATTGATTCGGTAGCAGCTTTGGTGCCTAGAGCAGAGATAGAAGGAGAAATGGGAGATGCAATGATGGGCATGCAGGCAAGACTTATGTCGCAAGCCCTGCGAAAACTCACCGGCGTCATATCCAAATCGAAAACAATCACTATTTTTACTAATCAACTGCGCCAAAAGATTGGTGTGATGTTTGGTAATCCGGAAACAACCCCGGGGGGTCTAGCTTTAAAATTCTATGCCTCGGTTCGTCTAGATACGCGAAAAATCGAGTCGATAAAAGATGGTGATAAAGTAATTGGTAATAGAACCAGGGTAAAAGTTGTAAAAAATAAAGTCGCCGCGCCTTTTAGAATAGCCGAAATGGATATTATGGCTAGCGAAGGAATTTCGAAGGAAGGTGGTATTATTGATGTAGGATTGGAGTTAGGTGTGATTTCTAAATCGGGTGCTTTTCTTAAATATGAACAACACATGCTTGGTCAGGGCCGTGAAGCCGCTAAAATTTTCTTAAAAGAAAACCCCAAGATTGCCAAAGAAATAGTCGAAGCGATTTGGAAACAGGTAAAATCAGGTCAGAATAAGCCCAAACTGGAAGTGGGAACCGAAGAAGTGCAGTAAGTATCGATGCAAATTACCGCCTTAGTCTTTCAAAAAAATAACCCCAAAAGAGTAAACTTGTCTGTTGATGGAAAATTTTTAGTTGGCATGTCTGCCGAACTTGCCATTTCGCTCAAGTTAAAAGTAAGGATGGTCTTAAACTCAGACCAAATAAATGATTTGGTTTTAAATTCTTTAAAAGAAATCCTTTTAGACAGCGCTCTCTATTTTCTCTCAGTACGTCCCCGAAGCCAAAAAGAAGTTGAAACCCGTCTTAAAAATAAAATCGCCAAAATCAAATTAAAAACCCGAGATCTAAACTTGGATTCTCAAAAATGTGAAAAACTAATTTCTGAAGTTATTATTAAACTAAAAAATCTTGGCCATATAAATGACGAAGATTTTATCAAATGGTGGTTTAGGCAAAGACAGGAATTTCGGGCCAAAAGCCTACGCGCTATTAAAATTGAACTTTTACAAAAAGGTGTCGCAAAAAAACTCATTGATGAAGTTTTAAAAGATAAGGATACTAGTGCAAACGAACTAAGCATGGCCTTGGATCTTTTAACAAAAAGGTTACCAAGGTGGCAAGGTCTTGATAAAAATGCCAAAAAAGAAAAGATCTACCGTTTTTTGTTGCAAAGAGGGTTCGATTACGAAACGATTAAAACCGCAATTGACACCAAGGTTGAAAAAGACTAAAATCAACCTAGTTTCATATTATAAAAGTGTTAAATTATAAAGGAAAAAGTTGGAGATAAATAAATGAACCATAAATCTACTTTATACCACCTATCTCCCAAGGCAACCAACTAAGTGGGTATTCCTCATTGTAATTTACCATTTGTAATTTGAAACATTAGAAGCTAATAATGGAGGTATTTTTATGATTGACATGCTTAAAAGGATTCTCGATACCTTACAAAAAATCGAAAAACAATTAGCACAGCAAGAACAACAGAAAAAGTCCGCCGGAGGGAGTACAACTACTTCAAGCGCCACTACCCAGCCTTCAATTTCAGTTCCCAAAGAAGCCTTGGTTGAGGCCCAGCAGGAAGCCAGGGAAATTATTTTTAACGCTAAAGAAGGAGCCCTAAAAATTAAAAAGGACGTAGAGGAAGAACTAGCAAAACTACGGAGCGAGTCTCTTGATTTGGAAAAACGCTTAGCAGAGAAAGAGGAAAATCTAGACCATAAAAGTGGCGCCATTGAGGAACGCGAAAGACAATTCAACGCCAGACAGCAGGAATTAGAGGCAAAAATTCAGGAATTAGAAAAAATTAAACAAGAACAGCTAGCCAAACTTGAAAGAGTGGCAAACTTAACGAAAGATGATGCCAAAAAATTAATCCTTGACGCAACGCATGATAAGTTAAAAGAAGAAATTGCTAAAGAAATTCGCGAGGCAGAGAATGAAGCGAAAGAAGAGTCGACCAAAAGAGCTAGAGATATTCTTATCGAGGCCATGCAGCACGGAGCGACCGATTATGTGGCAGAATACACGGTTTCTTCAGTAAAAATTGCCGACGAAGAAATGAAAGGTCGGATTATCGGCAAAGAGGGACGAAATATTCGTGCTTTCGAACAAGCTACCGGCGTTGATGTGGACCTAGATGAGACCCCAAATGTTATCAGGCTTTCGAGTTTTGATTCCGTACGAAGAGAGATTGCGCGTGTTGCCCTCGAAAGACTTATTGCCGACGGCAGGATTCAACCGCAAAAAATTGAGGAGATTGTAGAGCGGACCAAAAAAGACATCGAAAAAATCATGTTTTCAGAAGGGGAAAGACTTTGTCATAATGTCGGCGTTTATAATTTGCCCGCCGATATTATCGCACTGCTAGGTCGCTTTAAATATCGTTTTTCCTACGGCCAGAATATGATTTCTCATACCATGGAAGAAACCAAAATAGGCGTTGCTTTGGCCATGGAAACTAAAGCCGATGTTAATACCGTACGCCTTGGCTGTCTTTTGCATGATATTGGAAAAATTATTACGGAAGAAGAAGGCACGCATATTCAACTCGGAGTGGAACTTTTACAAAAATATCATTTGCCGCAAGCCGTCATTGACTCTGTCGCTTCACACCACGAAGACGTACCATTTAATTCCGTGGAGGGAGTATTGGTATATGTTGCCGATGCCATTTCGGGGTCTAGGCCAGGAGCCCGGTACGAAGACTACGATGCCTACGTTAAGAGATTGACTGACTTAGAAGCAATTGCTAAATCCAAAAAAGGCGTCGAGGACGTTTTTGCTTTTCAAGCGGGGAGAGAATTAAGAGTAATTGTTAAACCAGAGGCAGTCAGCGACGACGAAGCCGTCATTATTTCTCATGAAATAACCAATGAAATTAAGGAAAAAATTAAAAATTATCCTGGACAAATCAAGGTTACGGTAATTAGAGAATTCCGGGCGATGGATATCGCTAAGTAGTAATTGGTCGTCAAAATAATCTATTTTCGCACCCCTAAACAAAATTTCCTGTAGTGACAATCATAATTGTAAGGTGCCCCTTGACAATGGCTTTAGGACAAGCTATAAAATCTTTTGAGGTTACATCCGAAAAAAAACATGAAAAGGCAGGTACTTCAAAAACTTCTTAAAAATATCTTTCCTGCCCCCAGAAAAACTCTAAATAGGGAGGGAGGTGAATATCTTTCATGACAAAGTCAGATTTAGTTGATGTCGTTGCCAAAAAAGTAAGTCTTACTAATAAAGCAGCAAGAGAATCAGTACAAGCAGTTCTTGATGCCGTTAGAGACGCTTTGAAAAAAGGCGAAAAAGTTGTTCTGACAGGATTCGGAACATTTTCTGTTCGATCTCGAGCTGCCAGAAAAGGACGAAATCCGCAAACTGGTGCTGAGATTAGCATTCCTGCTAGAAAAACTCCAGGTTTCACTGCAGGAAAAGCTTTGAAAAAAGCCGTGAGATAAACTTGGTAATTTTCTAAAGGGCCGCTCCTAAATTAATGGGGCGGTTTCCTTTTTAAGGTAAGGTATAATAGGTGTGTTATGCAGACGATATCGGTAAACAATTTAAAAAAGTATTATAGAGTGGCGCAAAAAGAACCTGGGCTTCGGGGATCTCTAAAATCGCTATTTAAAAGAAAATACCAGGACGTAAAAGCCGTTGAGAATATTTCTTTTAAGATTGAAGAGGGCGAACTGGTGGGATTTATAGGTCCAAACGGCGCCGGCAAAACCACGACCTTAAAAATTTTATCAGGACTTTTGTATCCCGATGATGGGGAAATCTCTGTTTTGGGTTTCAACCCTTATGAGCGCAAAAATGAGTTCTTAAAAAATATTTCTCTTGTCATGGGCCAAAAAAATCAATTATGGTGGGATTTGCCGCCCATGGAGACATTCTTACTAAATAAAGAAATCTATGAAGTCTCTGAAGATAGTTTCAGAACCACTCTTGACGAGTTGGTAAAACTTCTAGACGTGGAAGATATTCTTAAAACTCCCGTAAGAAAACTCTCTTTGGGTCAACGGATGAAGTGCGAATTAATAGCCGCGCTTATTCATAGACCGAAAGTTCTCTTTCTTGATGAGCCGACCATAGGTCTTGATGTGGTAATGCAAAAAACTTTACGAGATTTTATTCGGGAGTACAACCGGCGTTTTCACTCTACCATTCTTTTAACCAGTCACTATATGGATGACGTCAAAGAACTTTGCAAAAGAGTGATTATTATTGATAAAGGAAAAATAATTTATGACGGGTCTTTAGCAAAAATCGTCCATAGATTTGTTAAAAATAAAACGATCTCTCTTGTTTTGGGTAAGGAAATAGATATTAAAAAACTAGACAGCTATGGTGAGATAAAGGAATTAAAATTTCCGAAAGTTGTCTTTAATGTCTTAAGAAAAGATGTGGCTAAAGTAACTACCAATTTACTTAAAAATTTACCAGTGGAAGATTTAAATATTGAAGAACCGCAAATTGAAGAGGTCATCCGCAATATTTTCTCCGGAAAAGAATTGATCTAGTTTATGGACAAATCGCTTATTCTTCTGGCGAAATATTATATACAAGCAACACTGATGTTTCCTGTCAGCCTTGTCATCTGGATTCTTATCTCTTTTATTGAACCCATTTTAATGATTGCTATTTGGCGAGTCATTCTGGAAGCCGGGACGAAAGTCTCTTTTTCCTACCAACAATTTGTTACATATTATCTTTTATCAACAGTTTTTTATCGCATAGTTCAAGTCTGGTCATTAGAAAACGTAAGCAGGGAGATCTATGGTGGAACATTTTCTAATTGGTTACTCAGGCCATTGTTTTATTTAAAGATAGACCTTGCCCATAATATCGGATTAAAGTTTACCAGACTTATTACCATTATTCCTATTTTTTTTCTCATAGAATTGTTTTATAAAAAGGACTTCATGTTTATAATTGATGGAGCTAATTTATATATATTGATTTTAAGTCTTATTCTTGGATTCTTTCTCTATTTCATTATGGAGAACAGCCTTTCTCTCCTTTCATTTTGGTTTGAACAAATGGGCAAGTTTAGCGAAATTTATTTTATCGTTAACAATTTCTTTTCTGGCGGTGTTTTACCATTGGCCATTTTACCAAGTGTTTTGAAGTCAGCGATGGTGTTTTTACCATTCAGATATCTACTCTCTTTTCCCCTAGAGATTTCCTTGCACCTACTGACGGGAAAACAAATGATGCAAGGGTTAACAATTGAATTAGGATGGATAGTAATTTTTATTGGTATGTATTTTTGGCTTTTGCCTAAGGGATTAAGAAAATATACTGATGTGGGAAGGTAGAATGAAAAATTTTAAAACACTTTGGCATCTCATCGAAATTTCATTGAGCGCAAGCATGATTTATCGTGTTAATTTTTGGTTCGAGATTGGAGCTTTAATATTACATTTGGGAACTTATCTCATCACTGTTTCTATTCTCTTTTTTTACACAAATAGTATCGCTGGTTGGAATAAAGAAGAAGTAATTTTAATGATCGGGTTATCCTATTTTAGCGGAGGGGTTTTCTTAACTTTTATAAAGCCGGGACTAGATAAACTTCCGGACTATATTCACGGGGGCGATTTAGACATTTATCTATTAAAACCAATACAAATAATATTTTATCTAATTTTCTCGAGCATAAACTTTCTTTTTTTGCCATATTTATTTTCGGGATTATTACTTAGTATCTTATCCCTACTCAATTTGAAAACAAATTTATTTATTAGTGATATTATATTTTCTTCTCTGGTGCTTTCTTGCGGAATTATTATTTTCTCTTCGATTTATCTAGTTCTAATTTGTATATATTTTTGGATGCTAGAATCAAATATTGAACAGTTATTTCTAAGTTTGACTAACTTAACGAGATATCCTCTTGACGTGCTTAATAAAGTCGGGAAATTTATTTTTTCTTGGATAATCCCTTTTGCATTCATCTCTTTTCTGCCTGGTCGGGTTCTTTTACATAGAGTAGAATGGTGGGAGATTATTTTGGTGTTTCCGATTACCTTTATCATCGGTTATCTTTCATTTGTTTTTTGGAAATTTGCCTTAAAATCTTATACAAGTGCTAGTAGCTAATATGAAAAAATACTACCAGATATTTAGCAACACCTGGCAAGAATACATGACCTATCGACTTAATTTCGTGATGTGGAGGGTCAGGGTTGTTCTTCGCCTTCTTATTATTTATTTTTTATGGCAGGCAGTTTTTGGAGTGCGACAGGAATTGTTCGGTTATAGCCGGGAACAGATGCTAACTTATGTGCTATTTACTCCTCTAATAACTTCTATAATTACAGGAAGCCGCAGTATGGATATTGGAAACGAAATAAATCAAGGTGATTTATCTAATTATCTTTTAAGACCAACCAGCTATTTTCGTTACTGGTGGACTAAGGATCTAGCAGATAAAGCCTTAAATATAATTTTCTCTATCTTTGAGTTGATAATTCTCTTTTTAGTTTTTAGGCCTCCGATTTTTTGGCAGCCAGATTTATTTCGGTGGTTATTATTCCTATTAGCAATAGCTATTTCCACCTTTCTCTATTTTTACCTAAACGTGATTCTGGCGTTCGTCGCCTTTTGGACTCCCGATTATTGGGGACCAAGATTTCTTATTTTTATGGTGCAGGAATTTTTAACGGGCGGTATTTTCCCGTTGGATATTTTGCCGAAAAATATTTTTAATGTTATTTTATTAACGCCGTTTCCTTATTTAACATTTTTTCCTTTAGCTATTTATTTAGGAAAATCAGAAGGCATATATCAATGGGGAGGATTATTAATAAGCTCAATCTGGGCCATTATATTTTTTAGAGTAATGATTTTGATTTGGCGAAAAGGATTAAAAACTTATACCGCAGATGGGAGATAAAATGAAAACACTAAAAAAATACTACAGAATTTGGTCTTTTTTTACAGTTAATTCTGTCGCCATAAGTCTTTTTTCCCGTTTTGGTGCGATAGTCTTTGTCATTGGAAAACTTATTCGCTTTTTATTTTTTCTGTTATTTTTGCTAATTATTATGAGTAAAACAAATTCGATTGCCGGATTTAATCTTAAGCAAACAATCCTTTTCTATTTAACTTTTAATATCATCGATACCGTTTCCCAACTCTTTCTGCGCGAGGTATACCGCTTCCGGCCATTGGTTATTTCAGGTAATTTTGACCTCGTTTTAGTAAAACCAATGAATCCGCTCTTTCGCATTTTAGCCGGCGGCGCTGACCCTTTTGATTTAATTATTTTAATAATTTTGCTAATCTTTACATTTATCTCGATACAACAAATTCCCAACATGCAATTAATTAACATCCTTTTTTACATCATCTTATGTCTTAACGGGTTCTTTATATCGACGGCATTTCATATCATGGTTGCGGCCTTAGCTATTTTGACTTCGGAAATAGACCATACCATAATGATTTACCGGGATCTGACAAACTTAGGAAGAGTTCCGGTTGATATTTATCAGCAGCCTCTTCGTTTTTTTATCACCTTTATTTTGCCGATTGGCGTCATGATGACTTTTCCAGCGAAAGCGTTAATGGGTTTTTTATCTTGGCAAGGTTTAGCCATATCTTTTCTCTTAGCTATTATTTTTTTAGGTTTTGGTTTTTCTCTCTGGCGATACTCGTTGTCAAAATACTCTTCCGCGTCAAGCTAAAAATTAATTTGTTATAATCGAGTCAGACTCGATATAATAACGCCGTTATGAAATATTTCATTAAAACTTTTGGTTGTGCCGCCAACGTTGCTGACAGCGAAAGAATTTCAGCTCAATACGAAGCTCGCGGTTTTACCAAAGCCAAAACCATGAAGATGGCTGATCATATTATTATCAATACCTGCATGGTGAGGGAATCAGCAGAAAACAGGGTTTATGGTCTGGTGCATAATCTTTCCCAATTAAAAATTAGAAATTATAAATTAAAAATTGTCGTCACCGGCTGCATGGTAGGAATGGCGATTCGGGATAAGACAGGAAAAATGCTTAGGATTTTGCAAAAAAGACTACCCACGGTCGATGAATTTCTGCCGATTGAGGAAGTGGGTTTTGACTATACGCCAGTACGCTCAGATAGTAAAAGAGCCTTGGTTCCGATTAGCAATGGCTGTAATAATTTTTGCACCTTTTGCATTGTGCCTTTCACCAGAGGTAGGGAAATAAGCCGGCCGTTTGCAGACGTCGTGGAAGAAGTAAAGGAATTAGTAAAAAAAGGGTTCAGAGAAATTCTTTTAATCGGGCAAAATGTGAATTCATACGGGGCAGATTTAAAAAATAAACCAAATACTAAGGTAACGTTTGTAAAACATTTAGGTCGTTACAGAATACCAACGCTGTTTCCCTATTTATTACAAACATTATGTAAAATTGACGGTCTTGAAAAAATTGATTTTATTTCCTCTAACCCTTGGGATTTTTCTGAGGAACTGATTGAAACAATTGCCCGTAATCCCAAAATAACCAGAAGTATTCATCTTCCCGTGCAAGCGGGCGATAACGATGTCCTAAAGAAAATGAATAGGTGGTACAGTCGGGAACAATATTTGGATTTAATTGCAAATTTAAAAGATAAAATTGCAAATTTAAAATTATCGACCGATATAATAGTCGGATTTCCGGGAGAAACAATTGAACAATTTAACAATACAGTAGATTTGTGTAAAAAAGTTGGTTTTTATAAGGCCTACATTTCCGAATATTCCGATCGGCCTTTTACTGCGGCTCACAAGGCATTTCAAGACGATGTAACACATCAAGAAAAACAAAGAAGATGGAGAGTGCTGGAAGAATTAATCAATAAACCAAATTTAAATTAGTTTCTTATTTGCTATATGAAAAACGCAATTATCCTGCATGGTGGACCATCCAAAGAAGAATATTATGATCCCGAAGCACCAAGTATGAGCAATGCCCATTGGATACCTTGGCTGCAGGGACAATTATTGAAACACGATATACCAACTGCCACTCCAGAAGTACCGTATTCTTTTGATAGGAATTGGGAAGTATGGAATCGGGAAGTAGAGCGATTGGACATTGGTCCGGAAACTGTTCTTATCGGACACAGCACAGGAGCAGGCTTCTTTGTAAAGTATTTAAGTATTCATAAAAAACTTAAAGTGGATAGAGTTATCTTAGTTGCTCCCTGGCTTGATCCAGATCGTGAGTTTACAAAAAATTTCTTCGATGATTTTGAAATTGATCCAAATCTAGTAAGTCGAACGGGGGGGGTAATAATCGTTAATTCTGACAATGATCAAGAAAGTGTCCAAAAAACAGTTAAAATCCTACGAGAGAAAATAAAGTATATTAAATATCAAGAATTTCACAATTACGGGCATTTTTACTATGAGGATATGAAAACGATTCAATTTCCCGAATTACTAAAGACTATTTTAGAAAATAAAATTTTTCTTCCTTAGAATTTTAAATAGTCTTTAATAATTTCACTATGGTCAAAAGCGAGATTTTGGGGAAGCTTGTTAAAGGAAAAAAATTTTAAATCCACCGCGTCGTCTCCTGCCTTTGGTTTGCCTAAGGCATCAATTACATAAACTGCTGATATGGCTTGGGTTGGACTTCTTTGTGGCTTACTATAGAGTCCTAAAAGCTTATGGGAAGTAAGGGAAAGATTGGTTTCTTCTTTGAGCTCTCTTTTTAATGCCTCTTCGCATGTTTCATTAAATCCCACGTGGCCGCCCGGCAGCGCCCAATAATTTTGATATGGATATTTCCCCCTTTTTATCAAAAGCAGCTTTTGATTCTTAACCAACAAACCATCGATAGAAAAAGGACGGTTATGAAAGGTTTTTCTGACCATGCAAATGTTATTATAATCGAGTCAGACTCGATATAATACAACCATGACAAAAATGATTATTATTTGCGGACCGACGACGACGGGCAAGACTGAGTTAGGTTTAAGATTGGCCAAAAAATTTAATGGTGAAATAGTTTCAGCTGATTCGAGACAGGTATATAAAGGGATGGACATAGGAACGGGAAAGGATATTTCAAATTTCAAATTTCAAATATCAAAAATCAAATTTAATAATAAAAATATTGGCTATTACGAAAATAAAAGACTAAAAATTTGGGGATTAGATATAGTAAATCCCGATTATCAATTTAACGTCGGCGAGTACAAAAAAATCGCGGAAAAAATAATTGCTGATATTTTAAAAAGGGGAAAATTACCGATTGTAGTGGGTGGAACGGGATTGTACATTAAATCATTAATAGAGCCATTAGAGTTTGTAAGTATTCCGCCCAATGAGAAGGTGAGGGAGGAAGTAAGGAATTTAGGAATTAAAGAATTAAAGAATAAATTACAAAAAATAGATAACGAGAGATATTTAAAAATGAATAATTCCGATCGCAATAATCCCAGAAGATTAATTAGAGCGATTGAGATTGCAAACTATTTACACAATCGTCATTCTGGGGAGGATCCGCCAGCTGGCGGAGACGACTCCAGAATCAATAACGGATTCTGGACAAGTCCTTCGACCCCGAGCTCAGGACAGAGGGGCCAGAATGACGTAAAAGTTTTATTAATTGGGCTTACGGCACCGAAAGAAGTTTTATATAAGAGAGTAAAAGACAGAATAAAAAAAAGACTGGGGCAGGGGATCATAAAAGAAATCAAGTCTTTACTAAAAAGAGGCTATGAATGGGAGTTACCATCGATGTCCGGACTTGGTTATAAGGAATTTCATCCCTTCTTTAAAAAAAAGGCAGAATTATCAGAAGTATTAAGAAAATGGCAGCAAGACGAAATAAAATATCTTAAAAGACAATTGGTTTGGTTTAAAAAAATGCCTAACATCCATTGGTTTGACATTACTAAGCCCGAATTCTATACTGAAATGGAAAATTTGCTATGAAAATAACCCCCAAAATAGTCGTGTCGTTTATTTTGGCACTATCAACCTTGATTTTTCTTTATTTTATGCGCTCGCTACTTGGGCCTTTTATTTTGGCAGCGGTTTTTGCCTATCTTTTTAATCCTTTGGTAACTTTTTTAAATAAAAAAATTAAGTTGCCGAAAACCCTGTCGGTCGTGGTAATTTATACCATAGTTATTGGAGCCATCGTCTTAATGTCGGCTAAAATCGGTATTCAGTTGACGAAGGAATACAAAGAATTAATATCCCAGTCAAAATTAACTATTCTTTTTTTAAACGGTTTGAATGCTCTTCCTAGTCCGTTTTCGGAGTGGTTGCGCGATGCGATAGGGGGGTTAAATTTAGATAGCCTTTTTATTTCTGGGAAAATATGGCCCTATTTCGCCGGCGCTCTTTCTCGAATGGAGAATCTTTTTATCTTTTTAATCGCGGGATTTTATTTCTTAAAAGACGGCGATAAGGCTACGGAAAAAATTTATTCTTACTTTTCTCATACTGATCAGGTAGAAATCGCCATCGTAATTAGAAAAATTAATACGGTACTTAATAACTATCTTCGCGGCCAAGTATTTTTAATAATCCTTATGGCCACACTAACGTGGTTTGGGCTTTCTTATCTACAAGTAAAATATGCCTTAATTATTGCCATTTTTACGGGTTTTGCTGAAATCGTTCCTTTCGTCGGTCCTTTTACGGCTGGTGGCGTTGCCGTTTTAGTAGCAATGCTTGATGGAATTTCTTTTTCCGGACTGCCGCCGCTTTTTGAAGGCGCAGTAGTGGCCTCGATGTATCTAATTTTTAGGGAGGTGGAAGATATTTTTATTATTCCCCAAGTAATTGGACACGCGACAAAACTTCATCCTTTAGCGGTTCTGTTTGCGGTTTTGGCAGGGGGGCATTTTTGGGGAGTTTTGGGAATTAAAGCTTCGGAGGGTAAACCTCGTGGCTTAGTAAAGGATACAGAACATTTCAGTCTGCCGTTTCACCTTTATCCCGCGAAGTCCGGCTAGGCCGGACGAAGTGGGATTTCTCGTCTCTGTGGCTTCACTGTTCCGCCTCATCGGCGGACTTCCGCTTTCGCGAAACACCCTGCTTCCTGCTGTCTGGACTTTCCTCCACGTTCATTTAACTGAACGTAGCGGTGTCTCAACCTTTTAGGCAGGCAAATTATAGCGTGTTCTTGACAGAAAACCAAATTAGCTATTTAATTAGCTGGTAGTAAAAAAGTGAGCCCAAATGATTGCAAAAATTACTTCTTGCGTGACGGTCGGACTAGATAGCGTACCTATTGAGGTTGAAGTAGACGTAACTTCACAAGGCCTATCTTCTTTTGCCATCGTCGGACTAGGCGATAAAGCTGTTGAAGAAGCCAAAGAACGCGTCAGAAGCGCTATTAAAAACTCTGGTTTTGATTTTCCCTCGCATCGTCTCACTGTTAATCTTGCTCCCGCTGATCTTCCTAAAGAAGGAGTGGGTTTTGATCTAGCCATAGCGATTGGTATTTTAATAGCTAGCGGCCAAATGAGTTTTGATTTTTCTGGTAGCCTAGTTGTCGGAGAACTGTCGCTTGACGGCAGTTTAAGAAACACCCCGGGTATCTTATCCATTGCTCTTTTTGCCAAAGAAAAAAAATACCAGAAACTTTTTCTTCCCGAGGTAAATGCCAAAGAAGCTGCTATCATAAGTTATCGCGGGATCTTTCCGATCAAGAGCTTAAGTCATCTTTTTTCTTTTGTTTCCAAAATGGTTGATATTGAAAAAACACCAACAGAAGCTTTTCACAGCGTTTCAAATTTTGACTTCGATTTTGATTTAAAAGAAATTAAGGGACAAGAACAGGCCAAGAGAGCTCTTGAGATTTGCGCCGCGGGAGGCCATAATATTATTTTAAAAGGTCCTCCAGGATCGGGAAAAACTCTTCTAGCAAAAACTCTTCCTTCAATTTTACCGCAAATGACTTTAACCGAATCCTTAGATGTTACTAAGATTTATAGTATTTGCGGTTTGTTAAAAAACGATAATCCGTTAATTAAATATCGACCTTTTCGTTTTCCGCATCACACCATTTCTCATATGGGATTAGTTGGCGGCGGCCAACATCCTAAGCCCGGAGAAATATCTTTGGCCCATCGAGGAGTGCTATTTCTAGACGAATTGGCCGAGTTTCCCCGCTTGTCTCTAGAAGTATTACGACAGCCGCTGGAAGACGGCGTAATTTCCATAAGCAGAGTCAAAGGGACACTTTGTTTTCCAGCGAAATTTACATTGGTGGCAGCGACAAACCCCTGTCCTTGCGGCTACTATAAGGAAGAGGGAAAGCATCATTGTATTTGTAGCCCCGGACAAATTATGCGTTATCAAAAAAGAATTTCCGGACCGTTACTCGACAGAATTGATCTTTATGTCGAGGTACCGCCAGTAGAAGTAGAAAAATTGACAGAGGAACAAGGAATAGTTGAGGATAGTAGAACCGTAAGACAGAGGGTGCAAAAAGCCCGGGATTTTCAAAAAGAAAGATTTGCTGAAGAAAAACTTATTACCAACGCCGAAATGAAAAATAAACACGTCAGGAAATACTGTCCGCTAACAAGCGATGGCGTCGATATTTTAAAAAAAGCAGTTTATAACCTGGGACTCTCAGCCAGAGGTTTTCAAAAAGTGATTAAAGTAGCAAGAACCATAGCTGATTTGGCAGGCGAAAAGAATATCGATATTAATCATTTGGGGGAGGCCCTGCAATATCGCCAAAAGGTTGATAGATAAAAATAGGCTAGGGCGTGGGAGATGGGACATTGGATTTAACGGGTAGGCTGAAATTTTTAACCTGCATTACTTTTGTAATTGTATTATTTTTCTTGTCCCAAAGGCCTTTAACCCTGACGCGGTCGGCAACCTTAAGATCAGAAAAAACTATCGTTTGTTCCCGGTGATCAACGAGTTTTGTATTAGCAGAAACAGTTACGGTTTGTGATCGTCTTTGTAAAGTATTTAAAATGAAACTACCTGTGCCGATAGAGCCAACCGTTCCAACAAAAGCGCCGAATCTTTTTTGAATAGATAGATTTCTAATACTGGTAGCAGTAAAAGCGGTTTTAATATCATCGGTCCATTTGCCTAAAACATTAATCTCATCGTTAACACTAAATTCTGCCAAGTCAGATTTTCCTCCGAAACGTCTAAAAAGCTTAGTATTGTTTGTGATATTAACAACGATGGATTTACCATTGAATTCTCCTTTAGTTACTAGTAAAGTTAATTGCGAAGTTGATAGACTGGTAATGGTGCCGGAAAGAGCAACTTTTTTGTTTTTTATTTTTTCTTTTAGCATTTCCTTACTTTCGCGCGCCGTCTCAAAACGTAATTCTCCCGGCTCGGTGCTTTCAGAGCGTTTGGCAAATACAGAAAATACCAAGGCCGAATTTGTCAGTAAGATAGTAAATAAAAAAAGACTAATAATTAAAAATATTCTTTTCATAATTTATTGGGACTCTGGTTCGTAGGTGACCATAATTTCTTTTTCGCTGCTGTTTCCGTTTTGATCATTGGCCGTAATAGAGAAAAAATTATCGCCTTCTTCTACACTAACTTGCGCGGAGAAATCGCCGTTGGCGTTGGCAGGTAGGGTTTGATCGTTAATCGAGATTTCGGCATTGGGCACGGTTTTCCCTTTGATAATAATAGTAGGAGATTTAACCGTTGCCTTGTCAACCGGCTCAGAAATAGTTAGAAAAATTTCGCCTGTCTTTTTTTCCTCGGGCGTTTTAATTAAAGGAGTAACCGTAGTGGTGATATTTACAGCTGTAAGTTGGGTATTAACAGCTTTATTTTGGCTCGGTTTTTTGTTTTGGCTAAAAAACATTAACGCCGCCCCCATGAAGATTAAAAAAATTATAGCGCCAATTGCTGGTAAAAAGTATGATTGATTCTCTTCTTGCATAGTCTTTTTAGATGTTTAAGTTTAATCGTAAAGAGAATTGCTGTCAATACCAACGACCCAAAACCCTGTAGGGAGGTCAGCACATAGTATACAGTTTTCCGATAAACAGAGATTTGTAAATTATCGTAATACCGCTTTACAGATATTCGGCCAGGAATATGATGGGTTGGGAGGTAACATATATGATTCCTGGCATCCGTTTAGAT
>JACPZF010000061.1 GCA_016195615.1 Candidatus Gottesmanbacteria bacterium
ACAATACCGAGCGTAAACACCAATCGCTTGGTAAAAAAACACCGGAGTCGGTGTACTTTAACAAAAATTAACAGAGAAAGGAGGTGATAAAATCTATCTTGAAATCGTCGTTTAGTGGTCTTGACAAGGGGTACACTTTAAACCTCTGCTCATGATTATCAATCACACCGTCAAGGTCAAATTGAACGGAGGCAGGAATAATTCTTTCCGGCGTCATAAATTTAATTTATAAGGCAGGTGGTGGTTGTTTATGGCGATGTTATCAGATTAAAATTTGATTGTCAAAATTTTTTCTTCAGAAATAACAGTAAATTAATGTAGTGTTATAATCAAAAAATGTTAAGTTGTGGAAACTGCATCACACTATCCCATCTTTAGAATTTAGCTTCAGTTTCCAAATGCCCAAACTTTGAATATACAAATTTGTACAAAATTGTATATTGACAATATCCATTTTACTGCTATAATGTACATTATATGTTGCAAAGAGCGATAGAAAAGCAGGTTCAAAAATACTTATCAGAAGATAGTTATAAGATTTTCTTTATCTGGGGGCCTCGACGATCAGGAAAGACAACAATTCTTAAAGATATTTCAAGAAAACTATCGGTACCTATATTTAATTTCGATCTTCTTTCTGATCGGGAAGGATTTGTCCCAAGGCGAGAGATGCTGGAAAAAATAGCATTAACACATAAGACTATCCTTATTGACGAGGTGCAAAACTTTCCCGAAAGTACTGTTGCCCTGAAGATTCTCTATGACGAATTTAAAGTAAAAATAATAGCAACCGGTAGTAGCGAGTTAAGACAGAAATCAAAAGATTTTGATAGTTTGGCAGGCAGATTTACCGATAATTATTGTTTGCCGCTTTCTATTTATGAAATTGCAGAAAATACAAAGGTGCTTTTATATGAAAAACAGAATTTTGATAAAAAATTACAAAATCAACTACAAATTTTCGGTGCCTATCCTGAAGTTTATACCCATAGTGTTTCTTCGGATTCTGAGAAAATTGAGTTACTGCAAAATATTTTTGATGCGTATATCTTGAAAGATGTTGTTAATATTTATGAATTAAAGAACGAGAAATTAGCAAAGGACATTTTGACCAAAATTGCGTTGCAAATAGGCTCCGAAGTATCTCTACGAGAAATAGCCGGAAGTCTTAATGCAAACGTGGTAACGGTTTCCAATTATATTGAAATTTTCATAAAAAACTATATTATTATCCCTCTTCCATCATTTAAGACAAACGCAAGAAAGGCTGTGTCAGAAAATAGAAAACTCTATTTTTATGATTTGGGAATTCGCAATGTTTTAGTTAAAGATTTTAGAGAGTTAAATCTTCGTCCCGACAAAGGGGGAGTGTTTGAGAACTTTATTATCTCTGAAATTGAAAAACAACGGATGATATACAGAATCCACAAAACAATGTATTTTTATCGTGAGTATGGCGGGCAAGAGGTTGATCTCGTTATGGAGGATTATAAAAAACAATATCAGACTTTGGAAATCAAAGTTAACGAAAGAAAGGGGAATAAAGATATTTTCCCCTTGTCTCATACATTTACTACAGTTAATAATAAGAATTATTTCGAAAAGATTAAAGAAGTGGTTAAATAAATTTTTATGATATTTCCCATAAGGCAAGTTGTTGACTTTGCAATGAAAAAGCCTTCAGAGACAGATAGTGCTTATAAGCAATTTTTTGGGTCATTACCGTTTTCAGAGCTAAAACCCGAATGGGAAGAGCTTTTTCTTGAATGGTTGATTTTTGACTTTAAGCGCTCAATCGGCCCATCATTTTTAATTGAATACGTTCTAAGAAATCCGGACAACCTTAATAAAAAAACACTTGATCAATTTGAGCAAATTGCCAAAACGCAATTTTACAGTCAATTTGAAATAGTAGAGATTCAAAAAGGACAATGGATACGCTTGGAAGATTTGTTTACCGGATATATATATAAGGTTTACGAGAAAAAAGGCAGTGAAGTGTTAGCAGATAGAGGTGTTATTCCAGGAAGACTTGGAAAAGTTGATGATAAGTGGTATTTGGTGGGAGCAAATTCTGTGTATTTTCCCCTAACGTACACTGAAAGAGCAAAAAAACATATGAGGGAATTCAAGGTCAAAAATTTCTCTCCAAAAGACACCGTCGAGCTTCTTAGGTTTAGCGAGAAACAGCTCCCTCAAGCAGTATCTGTTCCGACAAAAAGAGAATTAGAGGAAAAGCGAAAAAGCTTAAAGAAATGATGATTGAAAATATCGCATTATTTCAAGATATCTGGAATTATTTTCCACATAAATGTCTTAATAATCTTTCTCCAATTGAAACATACGCAAAATTTAACAAGAAAGGTACAAAATAATGGTTTCGTGTGGGATTGTGGGTTTACCTAATGTTGGGAAGTCCACGCTTTTTAATGCCTTGCTAAAGCGCCAGATTGCGGATGCTTCAAATTACCCTTTTTGTACCATTGAGCCAAATATCGGGGTGGTGGAAGTGCCGGACGAGAGGCTGGCAGTTTTAGCAGACGTAATAGCTAAAAATAAAGCAGATCCCTCGACTTCGCTCGGGACGAACAGACCGCCTTGTATTCCGGCGGTCGTTCGATTCGTCGACATTGCTGGTTTGGTTAAAGGCGCGGCAGAAGGGCAAGGTCTTGGCAATAAATTTTTATCCCACATTAGAGAAGTTAATGTTATTTGCCATGTGGTGAGATATTTTAAAGATGAAAACGTGGTGCATGTTGCGGGTAAGGTAGATCCAAAATCAGATATTGAGATTATAAATAGCGAACTGATTTTAGCGGATTTAGAAACCCTAGTAAGAATTAAGGAAGTAAAGAATCAAAGAATTAAGGAAGAAGAAAAATATAAACTTAACGCCGTTGAGAAATTATACGAGGAACTAAATAAAGGAAAAATGGCAAAAGAGGTAGAACTAACAGAAGAAGAAAAAGAGGCCGTAAGGGAATTACAGCTTTTGACCATGAAACCCGTAATTTATGTTAAAAATGTTGATGAGAACACCTTGTCACAAAATACTGCTCGAGCAGTAAATGGTGACAGCGAGTTGGAGATTTCTGCTAAGGTCGAAGCAGAACTTTGCGAATTAAATGCTGATGAACAAAAAGAATATCTTAAACAATTAGGACTCGAAAAGTCTGGTTTAGAAAGATTAATTCAAGTTGCCTATCAAACCCTAGGTTTAATTTCCTTTTTAACTGCCGGAGAGAAAGAAGTAAGAGCCTGGACGATAACAAACGGTACAAAAGCACCACAAGCTGCTGGGGTAATCCACACCGATTTTGAAAAAAATTTCATCAAAGCCGAAGTGGCCTCGTATGATGATTTTGTTATCTATAATGGTTGGTACAAAGCCAGAGAAGAGGGTAAGGTGAGATTTGAAGGAAAAGAGTATGTGATGAGAGAAGGGGATGTGGTGGAGTTTAAGGTAAATGTATAGCTTGACGAGGGGTCCTGCCAGCGCTCGTCATAATTCCTCCTTGCTTATTAAGCGAACTTTTTGTATTATTGATCCTGATTTATGAACGCATACGAGTTGGTAGTGATTTTTTCTTCCGAGCTTAGCCCTGAAGAGCAAAAAAAGATCATTTCTAAAATTGCCAAAACCGTCCACGAGGCCAAAGGTAAAGTGCTTTCAAGCGATGAATGGGGCAAAAAAACGCTTTCCTATCCCATTAAAAAAAATACTGAAGGTTATTATTGGTTGTTAAAAATGGAGGCCTCTTCCCAAACCGCCGTGGTTTTAAACAATCTTCTAAAACTTGAAGACAAGGTTATAAGATATATGTTAGTTCAATAGTAAGTATTAGAAGGAGGCCAGAATATGTCATCGCGATCTTTAAATAAAGTTACTTTAATTGGCAATTTAACAAGAGACCCGGAACTTAGATTTACCCCGACAGGTACGGCAGTATGCACCTTTGGTCTGGCCACTAACCGTTCCTGGACAACCGATAGCGGCGAAAAAAGGGAAGAAACCGAATTTCACCGTATTGTTTCCTGGAATAAATTAGCCGAGCTTTGTTCGCAGCTTTTAGCCAAAGGCCGAAAAGTTTATGTCGAAGGCAGACTGCAAAGCCGCACTTGGAGCGGCAACGACGGCACGCAGCATACGACAACAGAAATCGTTATCGAAGATATGATTATATTAGACAGCAAAAGACCTGTTGTGGAGCCACCCGCCGTAGATCTTGCCGTTCCCGAAGCCGTAACTACGCCCAAAACGGATGATAGTAATAGCTCGGCAAAGACGACCACTGACGATACTACTGCCGTGCCGGCTGCCAAAAAAACCAGCGGCAAAAAGCCAGAAGAAAAGCCAGAAGAAAAAAGTGAAGCTCCAAGTGAAGAAATTAATCCTGATGATATCCCGTTTTAAAATTTTTAATTTTTAATTTATAATTTCTAATAAACATGAGGAGAGCGCCAAGAGTTATTAAGGTAAAAAAGAATTGCATTTTTTGCAAAGAAAAAACCAATCCTGATTATAAAGAAATCGCTTTGCTTAAAAAATATGTCAGCGAGCGGGGGAAAATAGTTGGCCGAGGGCGAAGCGGAGTTTGCGCCAAACACCAAAGGCGCGTCACTCTGGCAATCAAAAAAGCCCGTTTTCTGGCACTTCTACCGTTTGTCGGCGGGTTATAATTACTAAACATGCCCAAACTAAGTCTTTCTCTTCCTAAAAAAGGTAAAATACTAGTAGCCGCAGGCGACAAAATCGAAAAAGATTTTGTTCTGGCGGAATATCACGAAAGCGAAGTGGTTAATATTGATCTTAGCAAGATCCTCGAAGTTTCTCCCCACAAAGTATACACCACTCTTCTCAAAAAACCCGGACAAGAGGTAAGCGAAGGCGAAATTATCGCCCAAAAGAAATCACTTTTTAAAAAAAAAGTTGCGCGGGCGTCCATCAGTGGCATAATTAATAGTCTCGAAGAAAAGAGCGGAGTTTTAGAAATCCTCGCGAAAGGAAAAGCCAAAAAATTGATTTCGCCCCTTGCGGCAACCGTGGAAGAAGTAAAGGATGGTAAAACCATAGTCTTAGACTTTAGCGGCGAGTCATTTGACGTTAAAATATCCCATGGGAACAAATGTGCCAAAATTTACGTATTAACAAAAGAGGAAAATGCGGTGGGTTTGCACGATATTCAAAAAGAACTGGAACACCAAATTCTGGTAGGTTTTTCTTGGCCGCTTATGAGTATCCGCAAGGCCTTTGCCATGGATTGCGCTGTGATCGGCGTTAACCTGGAAGGATCGCTCGATCATTTTAGGAAAACTGGGCACCTTGAACAAGAAGCCCTGCCTTTTATGGTTATTGGTAAAGACCTCTACTGCGAACTTACGAAACTTGATGGTAAAATAGGGATGATGCTGGGAAAAGAAAATAAACTATTGGTGCAAAAAACGAAATGAAATTAAACTTTATCCGCAATTTAGCTTTGATATCGGCCGTCATTATTCTGTCGTTAGGAGTGGGTGTCAATTTGGGTAAAACCGAGGCCAAAAAAGCGGTTCCAAATTATAATTTCAGCTCCCAAGGAAATCCCGAAAACATTGACTTTACGCTTTTTTGGAATGTCTGGGAGAGGCTTAAGAAAACCTACTTTGATAAAACCAAGCTTGATATAAAAACCATGTATTATGGAGCCGTATCGGGTATGGTCGCGGCCCTCGGTGATCCGTACACCGCTTTCTTAACGCCAGAGCAAAATAAAGAAAACAAACAGGAACTAAGCGGCAGTTTCCCAATTTGGCGATAACAGCAATGAAGAATGGAATAAGGCCATAACGGATATTGTTAATAAAGGAAAAGATGTAAAAGGCGTGGTGTTAGATTTAAGAAATAATCCCGGCGGCTATTTGACCGGTTCGGTTTACATCGCCTCGGAATTTTTAGCAAGCGGAGTTGTTGTTATCCAGGAAGACGGAAACGGCCAAAGACAAAATTACAGCGTTGATCGTCAAGGCAGACTTGTAAATAAGCCGCTGGTCGTTTTAGTCAACCAGGGAAGCGCTTCGGCTTCGGAAATAGTCGCCGGAGCCTTGCAGGATTATAAGCGGGCGCGTTTGGTAGGGATGAACACTTTTGGTAAAGGTACGATTCAAGACGCGCAGGATTTAGAAGAGGGCGCTGGGCTCCATGTGACGGTCGCGAAATGGTTAACGCCAAATGGTAGATGGATTAACAGTACGGGTTTAACTGTCGATGACAAAATAGAAATGGACCAAAAAGACCCGACCAAGGATCCGCAAGTGGATAAGGCAATAGAAATACTCAAATAATTTCTAATATTGTATAATAAAAGAACGTATGAAAACAAATATTTTAAAATATAATGTTATCATCAAAAAAGAAGGTAAAGAATATATTTCGTTTGTTCCTACTTTGGGAATTTCTGATTTCGGAAAAAACATTGAGGAAGCAAGGCGAAATACAAAAGAAGCCATAGAATGTCATATAGAAGGTTTAGTAGAGACGGGCGAGGAGATTCCTTTATCTGATAAGCAAGATTTTATTATCAGCCAAATTGAAACAACTTTTCCAAAACTAAAATTTGCATTTTAGCATGACCAAATTGATTCCCCTTAAGCCCAGGGAAGTCGAAGTGATCCTTTTGAAAAACGGATTTATGGTCAATCGCGTTAAAGGTAGCCACAAACAATTCTTCCATAACCAATTGAAAGCGCACGTCACAGTTCCATTTCATTCAAAATCAATTCCTACAGGTACGCTAAGAAGTATTGTAAACCAGTCAAAATTAGATGTAGATTTATTTAGAAGATGAGGAATTATAAGATTGTATAAGATATTCTATAATAGGTTCTAGCTTACCTTCCATAATACTTTCCAAATTATGCCAGGATTTGTTAATGCGATGATCAGTGACTCGATCTTGGGGGAAATTATAGGTGCGGATTTTTTCGGCGCGCATGCCGCGGCCGATTTGAGCCCGTCTGTCTGCAGAAAGTTGAGAAAGTTGCTCTTCCTCTGCCTGTTCCCATAATTTAGCCCGCAGCAACTGGAGCGCGATTTCGCGGTTTTGAGCCTGATATCGTTCGGTTTGGCAAGTGACAACCAAACCGGTAGGTCGGTAAGTAAGTCGTACGGCAGTCGAAACTTTGTTGACATTTTGCCCGCCGTGACCGCCGCTTCGGAAAAAATCCCAGGCCAGATCTTCTTCATTAACATGTAAATCCATATCCTCAAGTTCGGGCAAAAC
>JACPZF010000062.1 GCA_016195615.1 Candidatus Gottesmanbacteria bacterium
GAAATTGGCATAATTTTTATTTTACTCTATAATACAAGGCTATGCTCGATAAAGCTTATAAACCAAACGAGGTCGAGGAAAAAATCTATAAAATGTGGGAAGACGGCAGATATTTTACCCCTCGACTTCGCTCGGGGCAGGCGCCTGGGCGGAAACCTTTTACCATCCTTCTTCCTCTTCCCAACGCCAACGATCCCATGCATATGGGCCATGCGATGTTTACCGTCGAAGACATCATGGTTCGTTATCATCGCATGCTTGGTGAACCAACGCTTTGGCTTCCTGGTGGCGATCATGCTGGGATTGAAACGCAGTTTGTTTTTGAAAAACATTTAGCCAAAAAAGGCCAAAGCCGGTTTGATTTCGACCGCAACACTCTTTATCAAATGATTTGGGATTTCTGCGATCAGAATAAAAATCTAAATCGCGACCAAATGAAAAGATTAGGATTTTCTCTGGATTGGAGCCGCTACCATTATAGTCTAGAGCCGGAAATTGTGGAAAAAGTTTTAAAAACATTTAAAAAACTCCACGAGGATGGATTAATTTACCGAGGTAAAAAGATCGTTAATTTCTGTCCCCATTGCGGCACGACTTTTTCTGATTTGGAAGTAGATAAAGTCGAAAGAATCGATCCTTTATACTTTGTCAGATATAAAAAGACTGGCGCTGCTGGATACATTACCGTCGCCACGACCAGGCCCGAGCCAATTTTTATCGATACCCATCTTGCGGTAAACCCTAAAGACAAAAAGAATAATAAACTCATCGGATCTAGGGTTGTTAATCCTTTAACCGGAAGAGAAATGGAAATTATTGGCGACGATTTCGTTGACCCAAAATTTGGCACGGGAATTGTTAAACTTACTCCCGCTCATGATTTTGCCGATTTTGAAGTCGCACAAAAACACCATCTTCCAATTATTGATGCCATCACCAAAGACGGTAGAATCGTACCCTCAGGAGGGAAATACGCCGGTATGAAAATTAAGGCAGCTCGCGAGCAAGTTGTCCAAGATCTTACGGCAAATAACCTCATCGAAAAAGTTGATCATAATTATCAACACGCTGTCGGCGTTTGTTATCGATGCAAAACCATTATTGAGCCGCTGACTATTGAACAGTGGTTTATCAAAACCAAACCCTTGGCCGCTTACGCCATTAAAGCCGTAAAGACTGGTAAGACCAAGATCGTACCCAAAAAGCGCTTTGAGAAAATGTATTTTCAATGGCTTGAAAATATTCGCGATTGGAATATTAGCCGCCAGATTGTTTGGGGCCCCAGAGTCCCTGCCTGGTATTGCCTTACTTGTAATCCCCATCTTGAAATGTTTTTCATTAATAAAAACAAAGAAAGGGTAAATGGTCCTTATAAAGATTTGTCAAGGAAATTTAGCTACGAGGAAATAATCGCGGGTTTGCAAACTATCAGTGCTCCCATTGATGCTACCTACTCTCTTACTGGTAATCCGTGTCAAAAATGCGGCGGCCACCACATCGTGCAAGAAACCGATACGCTCGATACTTGGTTTTTGTCTGGTCAGTGGCCATTAAGTACCCTTGGTTTTAATAGCGACAACCCTCAAAAAAGCTCGGCGAATTTTAAATATTTCTACCCCACTTCGGTTTTAGATACCATGTGGGACATTCTTTTTTTCTGGGTGGCTCGGATGATGATGTTTGGTCTGTATTTAACTTCCGAGGTACCATTTAAAGTTGTCCATATTCATGCTCGAGTCGTCGATAAATTCGGCCAAAAAATGAGTAAAAGCAAAGGTAATGTAATCGACCCAATAACGGTGACAGAAAAATATGGCGCTGACGCCCTGCGGATGGCCCTAGTTTTAGGCGTGGCGCCAGCGAGCGATATCGCTCTTAGCGAAGAAAAAATCGTCGGCATGAGAAATTTTTGCAACAAGTTGTGGAACATTGCACGTTTTATAGAAATGTTCTCAGTAAATAAACCCATAAAATTTATAGGCGCAGAAATGCCTAGTATCTCTACTAAGGATTATACTCAAGAAAAAGCCTGGTGTTTTGAAAGAATTACTGAAACCACTGCCTTATTTAAAGAAATTACTAAGCTCATCGAGTCATTTAATTTTGGACAGGCTTCTGAGCGTTTGTATCAATATACATGGCATACTTTCGCAGACATGCATTTGGAAACTGCAAAAAATTGGTTGAAAAATGAAAACGAAAATTCACCCTATATTAGAGGTACTCTATTGGATATTTTGGAAAGAATTTTAAAATTGTGGCATCCTTTTATTCCTTTTGTGACTGAAGAAATTTGGGATCAAATGAAACTAAGATTTGCCAATCCGCCGAAAAAACCATTAATTATCGAACAATGGCCGAAATGAAGTTTATCTTTTGGACTTTCTGGAAGCAGCGTATAAAAAAGCGATTATTGCGCCTATAAGTCCCACATTAACCAGGAATAGGGACCAGAAAATAGTAATATTATCAATCATTATTTAACCTCCCTAAATAACTTTAAACCTATTATAAAAAACAGTATTGATAATATCAAGCCGGTTGTAGCTACAATTACTTGAAGTAATTCCACTTTAGTCGTGAATAATCCCAAAACCCACGACCCGAGAGTTAGCTTGGAAAGATCAAAAGAGTACTTGGCCAATTCTTCGGTTTGGCGTTTGGATAAAGAAATCCAATCTTTAAAACGGCTCACAGTGGACATAACAAAATCAATATACTATATTTACTGAATAATGAAAAGAAACACAGAGGCCAAAGGATTTTTCTTGGCTTTTTTAAACATCATTACTTATGGTCTTTATCCTGTTTTTACACACTATTTTGTTTATTATATCGACCCTTTAATACTTGTAAGTTCCACTTTTCTGGTTGCCTCCATTCCTTTACTTCTTAATTTATCTTTTCATCACAAAATCCAAGAAATCTATCACCCTAAATTCCTAAAACCTTTTTTAATCATCGCGTTTTTTATGGCGTTTGGTCATTTGCTCTTCTTTTTGGGCACAAAATTAACCAGCGGCATTAATAGCGGATTACTGCTCCAGCTAGAACCATTCTATGCCATCATTTTGGGCACTCTGTTTCTCTCAGAAAAAATTAAGAGAAATCAACTTTTGGCTACAATCATGATGGTTAGCGGTGCTTTGGTCGTAACTTATAAAGGAATAGGAAATTTTAATCTTGGAGATACTCTGGTAATTTTGGCGCCTGTTTTTTTTCAAATTGCCAATATGGCTGTTAAAAAAACTCTGGCTAGGGCTGATTTCATTACTTTAACTGCCGCAACTCTTTTTTACTCTGGCATTTTTCTTACTATCTTGGTAATGGTTTTTAACCCTCTTTTACTATACCAGCTTGCCTCATTTAGAAACCTTGTTATTATTTTTGGTTTTGGTTTAACTATCAGGTTTTTAGAATTTGCCACCTGGTACAAGGCACTTGAATATATAGACTTATCAAAAGCCTCGGCCTTAATTCCGTTTGCGGTAGTTATTTCGTTTACCGGCTCTCTTCTTATTCTCAAAGAAAGGCCAACGGTTCAACAATATTTGGGATTATTCACAATCTTAGGTGGTTTACTTTGGTTCACCGCTTCCCAATTTCTAAAAAGCAATAAAATGCAAAAGCTCTAAAAGTTATATGAAAACTCAGCCTCAACAATTACCGCATATTTACCGATTTTTATCCGCAAGGATTGATTTGGTGGTCCAAAAATATGCCTTACTTCCTTCAGATAGGAAGCAATTATTAATTAACAGCTTGCCTTTGGTGGTCATTACTTTATACCTTCTGTTTTCTCTCTTTTCCCCCGCTTCTGATTTTGAACGGGCAAAACTAGCGGTTTTGAATAACCCGAAGGATGCCCAAGCGCACTTGGCGCTTTCGCAGATTTTTAAAAAAAACTACGATTTCGAAAAAGCTTCGCAAGAAGCGCTCGCAGCTAGTTCCCTAGCCCCTTATGACGAAGAAATTAAAACCGAGATCGGTTCTCTTATTGCCTTAAAAACCAAACCCAACCAACTGCAAAATGAACTTAATTTTTGGCAAAAAATATCTTGGCAAGAGCCCAAATTTCGTGATGCGTTTTTACAAAAGGCCGTTTTTGAGTATCAATTAAAAAATACGCCAGCGGCTTACGCCGACTTACAAAAAACCTTAGAATTGGATCCAAATTTTGAGCCGGCGCTGGAAATGGAAAAAATTCTAAATTCTAAATTCTAAATAGTTAAGGTTTAGGATTTTCTGGGGTTTTCTCTTCTGGTTTGTTTGCCTCGCCCGCTGGAGCTTCGGCTACAGGTTCGATTGTCGTACTTTCGGCTGGCCCTGCCGCTTCTTGTGTGGCCGCTGCGGCTTGCTGCTTGGCTTCTTCCTCGGCCTTAAGCGCTTCTTGCATTTCTTTAGTAATTAGGGGCCCAATCTTAAAGACGACCTCCTCGGGACTTGTTAAAATCGTGATTTTGGCCCGGTCGACGACTAAATCTTTAACCAAAATCGCCTGATCGATTTCGGATAGATTAAAAACGTCAACTTCTATTTGTTCAATTAAATCAGTCGGCAACGCTTCGATTTCAACCGCCGAAAGAGTGTAAAGCAGTACTCCTTTGTTCTCGGTAACAGCTTTCGCATTTCCCTTAGCTATAATCGGGACACTGGCTTTGACTTTTTCCTTAAGATCGACTTGGCAAAAATCGGCATGAAGCATTTGGCCCGTAACCGGATGAATCTGAATTCTATGAATTAAAACAGGCCGTACACCTTCTTCTTTTTCAATAACGAGGTCGACGAGACCTGTTTGTTTGGCTTTATGAAAAACCCGGGCAAATTCTTTTTGGTCTAGCTGCAGCGACTCTGATTTTATTTTTTTGCCATAGACGGTAGCAGGAATTTGACCCTCGCGACGGAGCTTTTTAACTTTTTTCCCGAGAACCAAACGTTTTTGAGCTTTTAGTTTTTCTCTTTGCATATGAGCTTCGATTCTATCGAGTCAGACTCGATTCTAACTAAATGACTTGATAATTGTCAACCAGCGTGTTTTTTAAATCTGAGGGTTAAAATTTTATCGGCATCTAGAGACTGGCCGTACTCAATTTTCCCCGGCGTTGTTTTTGCTTCTGTCGGAGATTGGACTACTTCCCAAGAACCAGGGTGAGAAAAAGAGAGAAAATATTCGTCGTTTTGCGCGCCAATTTGTTTCTGCCAAACCAATTTATATAATCCTTCGGCCTCCCCTTCCCCTAGGTTAGGTAATTGGTAGTAGAGAGAAATTACTTTTTTATTCGCAGGAGGAACTTCGACTAAAAACCCATACGCCGTTTTCCCTAATTCTTCTGTTTGCTCAATGTTTATAACCCCCTCTACCTCTTTTTTATCTCCCTTCGTGATAATAAAAGGCGCGTCTTTTTTGTCTACTTGGAGACTAGTTAACTGCGTTGCTGGCGGCAGGTAAACCCTGAGATAATTTCGATACACGCCGCCAAGTTTGGTTTTACCTAAGTCGGTATTTTCATAAGTGATATCCACCGTCTCGCTTATTTTTAAATCTTCACTAATATTAATTTTATGCTGGACATTTTTTTTAATATAATAATTAGCTTTATTCACTCCGAGATTGGCGTCGACAACCATGAGATAGTCGCTGAGGCAATTTTTTTGAATTCCACAGACGTCGCCGCTTATTCTTCCTCCAAAGTCAAACCTGGCCACTAAATTTTCCGTGGCTTCATCGTGTAAATAGAAACCGAGATGTTTTTCCCGAAGCTCCTCCTCGACCAGAATTAAAAGCCCTAGATATGATTTGTTTTGTCTGGTTAATAACTGATCAATAATTTTGCCGGAAAGGGCTGAAAGAAAATCCTTTTTTTGGGTACTCCCGGGAAAAAAATTTTCCTGAGAATAAGAAGTGGCCTTAGTAAAAAGATTGTCAGCCGTTATGGTTTCTTGATAATCAGCTAGGTTCATTGGCCCTAAAACCGAAAGGAGGCCGCGGACGACGTTTAAATCCATCACCATTGTTCCGTCTACTCTTTTTCCCGTTTCCTTTTCTAAAAACCATTCCGCGCGCTCGGCGCTTACTCCTAAATCAGGCGACCAATTGCTGTCTCTTAAATACCAATGCGGTTGCCCCAGAATTTTGCGAATTGGCCCCGGCGGCTCAACGTGGCCCGTCAGCTGCCCGTCGGCATTATAGACGTCGTCAATTTTAAGCTCGGTTAATTTCCCTTTTTCAAAACTAACTAAGCCGTAGGAACCAATAAATCCTCCCACTGGTCGAAGTTCCATATTATTGGTAAATAGCAAAAGGTAGGTTTTTTTGCCGGATAATCCAAATATTTGCGGAAAAACGTTAGAGGTTTCTCGAAGCCGCGAAACGAGAATTCGGAAGTTATTAAACCGCGTGATTTGTTCTTGGACTTTTTCCGTAGGCAGTTTGAGAAAAAGCACTTTGCTAAAATCCACGTTACTTAGCTCTGTCTGTACTAAGGAAAGTTTATTTTCCGCAAGTATCAGTTCTTCTTTAGCTAAACCAAGTTTTATACCCAAACCCTTACTTGTTTCTTCCGGCGAAAAAATAATTTGCCCTGCGTCATTAAAATTTTTCGCACTGACTAAAAGATGGCTCGCGCCGTCAACCCCGAGGACTCCCGCACTAATTAATTTAGACGTTTCCGAAAAAGAATCTTCTTTTCCTAAGAGGTTAAAAACCCATCCGTAGAAAGTCAGTTTGTTTTGCATATTGGTAAAATTTTTTTTAATTTCCGCGAGGGTCGCTTGCGCTTGCAGTAGGTTCTGGCTTTTAATCTGCGTTCCTAGAATCCGGAAGTTGTTTTCATTGGTCTTTATGGAAATAAAAAGAGAAAGTGCGGGAAGGGAAAAAACAAGTATTAATATTAAAAGCGCCAGAAGAGCCGATCGGAAAAAATTACCCTTGGGAAAAAACTGGCTTAGGTTAAGTTCTATTTTAACTACTCTTTTTTGCAAAATATTAACCTCAGGTATTGGGTAAATTTCTTTTATCAGTTCTCTTCTGGTTGAAAAATAAGCCAGGGTTTTTTGAATGCCTTCGGCCATACCTACTTTCGTACTCCATCCCAATCCTTTTGGAGTATTTGCTCCTTTTGCCAAGGAACCACCTGATAAATCTTCTTCTTTGACAAAAACTATTTTGGCATTTTCTCCCAGTTGTTTTTGCAACTCATGGGCAAAACCGATGAGGCTTATTTCTTCCGACGACACCAAGTGATAGATTTTACCATCGGTATTTTGGCCAAAAATCGCCCGCAGTAAACCCGTAATGAGATCAGAAATGTAAGTAGGACGAAGAATTTTCAAACCGTCGCCCGGAATTTTTAAGGTCTTATTAAGAAGCGCTTGGCGAAATAAATTTGCTAGGGGCGTACTGCTATTTAAATTCTGGCGCGGACCATAAACATCCGCAATTCTAATAATTCTGGCATTGAGATGAAATTTGCGGTAGTACTCGGTAAGTAGGGCTTCGGCACCCATTTGGGCTTCATGAGCTGTAACTAGTTCAAATTTGGCTTCGTACTTTTTGGCGACTTCTAATAGTTTGCTCGTCCCGGAAGCCTTTACCAAAAGGTTGTTGAGGCTGACGTTTTTGCCTTCGGCGTACTCCTCTACCCCGGCGAGGTGAAAAACATAATCTACTTTTCCCGTCCAGGAAAATTTATCACTATTTATATCTTCGTTAATAAATTCAAAACTGCGGTGATTTAAAATATCTTCCAGATTGTTTTTACTTCCCGTAACGAGATTGTCAATACCGACGACCCGACAGTTAAGTTTTAGTAATTCTTCGCAAAGGAAAGAGGCAATAAACCCCGCCGCTCCGGCTACTAGAGCGACTGGTTGACCAAAAGATTCTTCTGTTTTTAACGCCTGTTGGCGCTTTGCAGCATTAATCATAATTAAGGCTTATTTTACCAAATTATTAAGGGCTAGGTTGACTTCAAAATCCGCCTCTTGGTTCTCCTCTCGGGGAATATAATGATAGCTAACAATCGCTTTTAATTCGCCAACCAAATTATAAATGGTAACCAAAAGTTCTCTTAGCTTGGGGTCTTTGACTTTAAAGATCCCGCTCAGCTGGGAAGCAGCCAGCCTCGAATCAAGTCGAAATTCAATGATCTTTTTGGTTTCTTTATCCGGATTTTCTTTTTGCTTGCGACATAACCATTTTAGGGCTTCTAAAACCGCGGTGTATTCGGCAACATTGTTGGTCGCTACTCCGATGGTTTGGCCGCCACGATAAAGTTCTGTTTCTTCTCTTTTGGCCACGTCGATCTTTTTAATGACAAAACCAACTGCGGCCGGACCGGGATTGCCGCGGCTGCCGCCGTCAGTATAAATACGCAGATACATAAATTCAGATTTCAAAAGTAATCCCCCATTATTGTCATGCCGAATTTATTTCAGCATCTATTATTTAGATCCTGAAACAAGTTCAGGACGACACTACTTCTGGCTTATTAATACGCTTCTGCTTGGTATTAATAAAAGTATGGTGACAAAAGCTTCGGTAATTAGCGTGGTTGCGGCGGCGGCGATATAACCGTATTTTGGAATCAAAATTAAATTTAAGACAATATTTAAAAGCATCGACAGGGCATAAATAGGAACTAAGGTTTTTTGTTTATCGTGAGTGATTAAAAACCACATTAAAAAACTAGAGATGAAGAAAAAAGGCAGACTTAAGGAAAGTACGCGAAGAGCACTGGTCGCACCAATAAAATCAAGCGACTTGGGGCCGCTGGTGAAATTAATAAGTAGGGGAGCAAAAACATAAAGAGCGAGAGTTATAAGAAGCGAAGAAAAAATCAAAACCACGCCGCTTTTTTTAAAAACTTCCATGAAATCTTCGCGCCTTATTTTAAGTTTCGCTAAAAAAACCGGATACATTGAGTTCATAAAAAAAGTGGGGAAGACGAGTGTGGTCTCAAAAAATTTGTAAGCCAAACCATATACTCCCACCTCCTCTGTCGAACGCAGCAGGGTAAGAATGAAGGAATCGGCTTTAAAATAGACCAAGTTTAAAATCAGGGTCAAACCCAAGGGTAGGGATTTAAAGAAAAGCACTCGCCAAGAAGAAAAATCAAACTGCGGCATAATTTTTTCCGGTAGTAATAAAAAAGAAACCGCTACCGTTAGCATCCCGCCTAGCACATAGGCGAGAGCCACCAAAGAAATCGGCGCTTCTAAACGAGCAAAAAGGTAGGCCAAAAGAAAAGATAAGATATAGCCAAGGGCGGCGGCTAAAACCGACTTATCATAGCGAAGAGTTTTTTGAAAATAAGCATTGGTCGTGGTAATAATGCTTTGCGTTAAAATCGTTAAGGAACCGATGATGATGCCGATTCTAACTACGGCTGTAAAACCCTGATTAACTCCTTGCGGTAAAAAGGCTAAAAGAGAGATGGCGACAAAAATTAAGCCTAGGGAAATAACCATCCTCAGTCCCAACAAATTTCCCAAAACATATTGGTTTTTGGCCTTTTCCTCAAGCTGTTTAACAACCACCGCGTTGAGGCCAAAATCAGCCATGATGTAAAAGTAGGAAACGAAAGTGAGAATTTTAATAAATTCACCAAAACCAATCGGGCCGTATTGCCTGACAAGAACAAGCGTAATCAAATACGTAACCGCGCCTGTAAAAAGCCTTCCGGCGACTTGAATTAACGTGTTGTAGGCAACTTTAAATTTAAAACCCATATATTATTATAGCCTAGCCTTCTTTGACCAGGCTATACCAAAAACCAAGGCGATAAGAAGCTGGCCTTGCTGCAAGGTATAAAAATAATGATCGAAAAGGCCAAGGAAGAGGATTTCGCAAAGCAAGATAAAAATTAAAGAATTTAGGAATTTAGGAATTAAGGTATTAAGAATTAAATGGCGGAGAGTAAAAAGAATAAAAAATAAAAAGAGTACAAGCCCCAGGAGGCCTGCTTCTGCGGCAATCATTAAATAAATATTGTGAGCTGGTTGATAAAAACGAGTGATATCTTTAAGTTGATAATAGTGGGGTAGAGCAATTAAAAAATTATTTAAACCGACACCAAAGGCTGGGTGGTCGAGAATCATTTTTACGCTGGCTTCGTTTAATTGTTGTCTAAATATTAAGCTTTGCTTATCTACGGTCTCTAGTGTTTGTAAGCGAGAGGCAATGATCCTTCCGACTGTCATAAAACCTACTAAAAATACCGCCAACAAAATTCCTAGGGTTTTGATTTTATTTTTAGTCAGAAAAAATATAAGCGTGGTCATACTTGCGGTCCCCACGATCCAGGCAGTCCGGCTAAAAGACAAAAACAAAGAGATTATGCCAAGAATAGTAGTAAGTAGTAAGAAGTAAGTATTAAGCGGTTTTTTTTTGGTACTTTTATTTATTAGAACAAACAGAATGAGCGGTAAGACTATCGCCATATATCCTCCCAAAACATTGGGGTGGGGAAATGTCGCATACGGCCTGAGTAAAAGCTCGCCATTAATAATCGCTTGGGCAATTCCCGGGGTCGCGGCGCTGAAAGTCCGTTCGCCTAAAAACCACCAGAGTCCGCCAACCGAGGCTTGACGGAAAAATTGGCAGAAACCAAGAATCGCTTCGTAAAAAACACTAAGCGATAGAAGTAAAATTATTTTTTTTAGACTAAGCGATTTTCCTCTTTCGCGGCTTACATAAAAACCCAAAAAAATAAGCTCCATTATTTTTAGGAGTTTTAAAAAGAAGAGGGCGGGGCTGATGGCAAAGAGCGAAGATAAAAATAAGAAAATAGCCGCCGGGATAATTATCCATAAGTTTCTTAAGTACCTTAGGCGACTTAAGTAACCTAACGTCTTTGGCAAATATGCCATAAAAAGCCCAAAAACCAAAATGTCTGTAAAATAAATCGTGGGCGAGAGGTAGTCGATTTTTAATCCCTGCACTAAGGCAAAATCCGGCCAAAAGTGTTTTCCTAGCTGCGAAGGAAGAAAAAGAATTAAGAGGTAGAAAATAAAACGAGACACATTAAAGTCAATTAGCTAGCTTTGGGTTTAATTATTAAATGACGATCTTTACCTTCGCCTTCGGAATACGCTTCGATTTCGGGATCTTCCGAGAGAACCAAATGGATAATGCGCCGTTCAAAGGAAGAAAGATCGTTTAAGGTAGAAACGGTTCTCGTAGTTTTTACCCTGGTGGCAACATTTAGCGCCAGGTTCTTTAGGTATTCTTCCCGTTTCTGACGATAATCGCCGACATTAACTACCACCCTTTGCCACGAACCGGTCTTTTTGTAAACCATAATATTTAAGATGAGTTGTAGAGAAATTAGTCCTTCGCCGTGGTAGCCTATCAAGGCGCCTGATTGGGAGGTTTCGATGTTAACGCGGATCGTCTCTTCGTCTTTTTCGACCACCACTTTGCCTTCGACCATGAGGTTTTTTAAAGAGTCGCTGACTAAATCTTTGACCATTTCTAAATCAGAATCTGTCATAGCTGTTATTTTAGTATCATTTAAGCCCCGATTTTCAACTTGGCTAAATAGGGTTTAAGACCTCCAATTCCCGTGATAAAGTATTGCTGTACCAGAGAAAAAACCGTCGTTGCTACCCAGTAAAGAGCTAGGCCTGAAGGCAAAGAAATACCAATAAAAACCGTCATCGCCGGCATGAAAAAAAGCATTTGTTTTTGCATCGATTCCTGCATATCTTCTTTTTTGGGGGTTGGGGGTTGATTATTAGTAGTTTCTAATTTTCGTTCCAACTTCTCATTTCTCACTTCTAACTTCTTGTTTTCCGGCATCATCATTAAAGACAAAACTAACTGCGTTAGTCCCGCGACAATGGGCAAAATGTAGGTTTTATCGGGTTTGGCCAAATCCCACCATAAAAATTTCATATTAACAATGGTGGAGTCGACTTTGCCGTGCTGAATAAAAAAGATAAAAACTTGATAAAGGGCGATTAGAACTAAAAATTGCAAAAGGTAGGGAAGACAGCCCGCCGCCGGATTGACCCCGTGTTCGCGGTAGAGTCTAAGTTGCTCGGCCTGCAATCTCTGCTTGTCGTTGCCGTGTTTTTCTTTAAGCGCATCCAGATGAGGCTTTAAATCGGCCATTTTCTTGGCGCTTTTTAAGGCCGGAATCGTAATGGGAACGAGTATGGCCCGGATAAGAACTGTTAAGGCTAAAACTGCCAAACCGAAGTTATTAAAAAGCAAATGGTACAAAAATAACAACGTCTGTAATAACGGATTATAAAGTAAGGTGTTCCAAAGATTAGCCATAACGATAATTTTTAGTTTCTAATTCTTAATTTTTAATAAATTTTAAAATTATTCTACTGGATCCGGCCCGCCCTTACTAAACGGATGGCACCTTATTATTCTTTTTAATGCCAAAAACGATCCTTGTAGTATACCATACTTCCCAATCGCCTGATATGAGTATTCGGAACAAGTCGGCAAAAACCGGCACGAGCTGTCGGTTAAAAATAAAGCCCGGGTTAGAGAGTTATTAATATTTAGATGTTTTTGGTAGAAACGGATGGATTTCAAAATAAATTGTTTCATTAATTCTTTGTTTCATTGTTAAATTGTTTTACGACACCTTCCAATTCTGTTTTTATTTCTCCTAAATTTTTGTCATTTATTTCTTTTTTGGCAAAAATGGCCAAGGTAAAATTTTCCGGCAAAGAAGAAAGGAACGGTCTGATCGCTTCGCTTATTAATCTTTTAAGACGATTCCTTTTTGTCGCAAGGGGGGAGACCTTGTTGCCGACAACAATGGCCACGTGTGGGTTGTTGCTGGGAAATTTATCTGAGTAGAGAAGGTTAAAAAAAGATCGGTTTAACCACTTTCCAGAGGTTTTAAGTTTTTGGTATCCGGTGGTAAGGGAAAGACGATTTTTCTTTGCAAGCACGGTTATAGGCTCAGTTTCTTACGACCTTTTAATCTTCTTCTTTGCAAAACTTTCCTGCCGCCTGGGCTTTTCATCAGCTTGCGAAAACCGTGCTTTCTCTGCCTTTTTAGTTTTTTGGGTTGATAGACGCGCTTTGGCATATGATTATTGTACATTGTAAATTGTAAATTTCAAGGTTTAATTATTTGAAATTTGTCATTTGTCATTTAAAACTCGGTACTGAGCCAGCACATGGTATCCACTCCATGGTCCTAAATCTACAGATACTCGATCAAGAATGATCGGTGGAACTATTCTCATTTTAACATCAATGTCTGTCAAATACTCCTGTACTTTCTGAAATGGTGTTTTTCC
>JACPZF010000064.1 GCA_016195615.1 Candidatus Gottesmanbacteria bacterium
ATGATCATGTTTCGCCAAAAAATCGATCCACAAACCGTTATTTCGGTTGAAAATTCTCTTCCCAAAATCGTGTTAGCTCTTATTCTTGTAAGTATCAGTTTTGCCATCTCTGGTTTAATGATTGATATTTCAAATATTGCTACTCTTTTGTTTGCTAATATTCTCGCAGCATACCATGCGGGCGCTTTAAGTTCATGGCTTGAAAACATTATGGGTACCAGCAAGAATAATCAAAAAACTATTTTTGAGCTTCTATATGATATTGGGGGCAAGGCTAGTAAAAATTTAGCAACGGGACCAATTGCTGATACGGTGGTAAAAATTTCCATTGATATAAGTCGAGTTATAGTAGGACCTTTAGCAGAACTAATACTCAATGTAGCAATACTAGGAGCACTTTTTAAAACTTTTTTCGCCTTGTTGGCGGCATATGTACAGATTGTTTTCCTGACAATAATGTCCCCTTTAATATTTTTATCTTCCGCCGTGCCAGGAAAAGGTGGTGCTGTGTCAAAATGGATAAAAGACATGTTGGCAAACACGATGGCTTTCCCTGTAACTTTTATCTTTCTTTTTCTAGGAGCAATTATTGCAGAGACGCCAATTACTGGTAAACCCGATTCTTGGCAAATAAAACCTCCCGGCGTTGCTTTTACAACCCCTTGGATACCTTTTGGTCTTGCCGGATTTGGCACGGGAGGGGCAAGTACATTGATAAAAGAACTTCTGGCGTTTGGGATTGTTTTGGCCGCACCGACCATCCCTGGTATTGTAAAGGAATTCTTTGAATCAAAAGAGTCCGCGCTTTCTGCTGGAACTGCACAAGGACTGCAGAGCACTTTGCAAAGAATACCAATAATTGGATCTTTTCTTGGATAGAGCGAGACGATAAAATTTTAAGTAAATCCTTTGCTGCTGCGACCAGTTCTTCGTGACATTATATCCGATCTGGATTTTTGATCTCTGGTTAACTTATTGCTTTTTTGTCTTTGCCATTGAGACTCGAGGCGCCGTGTTGGACCTGGTACTATGGTTGGTGTTGGAGATAACTTTGGTGTAGCCGTGGGCGTTGGAATAAGAAAAAAAGTATCAAAACCGTGCGTGTCGGGAAAACCCGATACCGTTTGGAATGTATATTTACCCATTATCAAAAGTTCAGTTAATCGTGCACCACTATAATATTGTTTTAAATAAACCTCTAGATCAGCATATGTCTTAATGCCGGATTGCTCCATTTCTGTTCTAAAAGCCGCAAGAGATGCAACGCGCGTTGCATCATCGCTTGTTCTTAGGAAATCGAGTTGTTTTTCAACACTCCAACCAAGTATCGATTCACCATTAATAATCTTTGCGTATGTATTTAATTCTGTATCATATATGTTTTCGTAACCGGCATAAGTCGCCGCTATTTTATCACGAATGTTCTTATTTCCTTCTAAAGGACCAACGGGAGAGTTTTCTGCGATGGTTCCTAAGACCGTGGCTGAACTTATTATAATTGTTCCACCAATTAATGCAATCGCAGCGGCCCAACCAAATAGCCGAGCGTAGTGTCTGGCGGTGGCGCCACGTGACCTAAATGCATTTCTTAATATTTCCATAAAATTTCGTCGTGGCGGATTTGGCGGTGGTAACGATCCCCCACCCAATGACGGGCGTGGTGACGGTGGCGTACCTTCCATATTTTTCCATGGGGAAGAACCACCAGTGGCCATAAGTATTTCTGGCCTTTTGATAAGTTTTTCTATATCGGCCCTTGATAAACCCAACCTACTTGCCAAAGACGTTATCTCGTTAAAGACATCTTCTGGTGTTACTGCAGTCCTTAAATTCTCGATGCTTTTAGCAACAGCTGTGGAGATGTCTCCTATTTTATCCCTTGGGAAATTGGGAAGTAATTCTGGCAATGTTAAGTTCAAAATACTGGCTCTTGTCTTTTCGTCTTCTGCTTGAATTAATGCCGCACTAAATTGGGCCAATTGTCTTTCTTCCTCAGCTCCTTTGCCGATCATCGGAAACCATTTTTCTTTCTGCTCCTGTCCTAATTGTTTAAATCTTTCCGCTGTCTTTTTCATTCCAATTATTAAACTATTACTAATTTCTTTAGCATCCACCCTTATAGTAGGGAGCTTTAATTCATTAATTGGTGCGTATGCCCCTTCGGCGGCTGACATAATATTCTCCTTCTTAATTTATAAAGTTAGTGACCAATTTTATAACCCTCTTGTTTCTAATATCGCCTTAACGTCATCATTACGATTAACGTTTAGAGACTCTTTGACACTCATTTTGCCAAAAGCAGATTTCTTAAACCATTCTGCCCTAAGAATCCTATGAATTATTTGTTCCTGTATTATTTTACGATTTATGACCGCTCCTAATATACCCTTAGCGCTAAGGGCAACAATTGTTAATTGTGGTGTTACAGTACTCCCAAAAACATTTATTGCTAATAGCGATAAATCTATTCCCCACCGTGCGAGAAGTCCTCCTGGTAATGTTACTTCTGGTATGTTAAATATTTTAAAAATCAAGCCTGCAAGGGGAATAGCTACTGTTCCATAAGTCAAGACTTCACCAATATTTGTTATTACTGGGGCAAGACCAAGATCTTGAGCCTTGGCTAGATATTGGCCAATAAAAGGAAATCCTGCGACTATTCCTTTTGCTGTTTGAGAATATGGATTTACCGTCGCTTCTATTGTCTCGTCTTTTACTCCCCAAACCCATCTCCAAAGCTTATGTAAGTCTACCTCGTGGGCCGTACAATGTAATGCTACTCTATATTCCGCGATTTTGTCCGGCTTTAAAAACCCTTGCCCTACCCTTCCTTTTCGTTCAAAAATCTCCATTATCTGTCCACGGTCTTCTGAGTTATCAGTAAGCTGATATGGTCTAAGAAGATCCTTGGTTTTTGGATGACGAGGAAGATTATAGCCTTTTTGTACGTAACGCATATCTATATACCCCTCTGTTCCCAAGAAGATTAATTCCCAGAGCCTCCTTCTATCGTCACCCTCAAGCCATACTGGATGATTTGTGGCATCCCTATCTGCAGGATGAGCATATTTTCCTTCCCAAGGCAAAGCTTTTACAATACCACCAGAGACCATCTCTAAAAATCGATCTCCGGGAAGCGGCTCATTTGGTGTAAATCTCCTAAGAGAAAGTAGTGCAGCCCTATAAATAAGCTCTCCTTGAACGAATCTGTCATGAAGTCGCGTCTCGTCTGTCTTAAAAAAATCAATAGCATCTCTAATTATGAACTCAAAATAATCTCTTTGAAAGGCAGAAAATTGGTATATTGGTTCAATGAATCTTCCCATAAGAATAAGTAAATTATTATTTTGCCTAATCTCATCTTGATTGCCTGCGGCCACAGCCATCCCAAGATTGTTTTGTAATTGGGCATATAAGGCGTCTTTTTCGTCTGTTCTCCAAGTCCATTGATCTCTAAGCCTTGTATCATCACGAATTTCCTCCAACCATGTGTAAAATGTTTGTGGTCTTCCCGGTTCTGGCTGCCAACCATAGGCTCGTGCTGCTCTTTCTAAAACTTGTCTTAAGCTTATTGCGTCAGGAAAATTTTCATCTATAAAGGCCGGATAACCATCAAAGTCGATTGGATTTTCGTCGGCATAAATCATTCGTAAATAGGAAGCCGCCTGGGCAATCGAAATTGGCTCCTTGTTAAGAGATTGAAAACTAAATGACCTCTCGTAGAGATGGCGTAATCTAGCAGCGTCTCCTCCGAAATAATAAATCGCCTGATTGAATGTTTTTTGCAAATTTGCATCACGAGGATAACTTTGTTGAACTATACGAATAAATCTCTCTGCTACCCAACTCTTCATCATGTCAACTAAATGAATTTTTCTTTCAAAGGCAACGTGTCTTTGAAATAATGGTTTGTCTTTCTTAATTCCCTCAACTTCTCCAGCTACATCAGCAATTACCTTCATTGTTTCCGGGGCACCCAAATTTGGAAGAATATCTTGGGCAACATATTTTCTACTCCATTCTGATTTACGACAGCAATCGAGCCAGGTTTCAAATTCTTCACCAACTACAAGCTTATCGTTTTGTTTAATACCAACCTCGCTCCAATCGACTAATTCCAAATCCGCGGCATCTACCGGATAAGGAACAGGAATAGGATTTTTACTAGAATCTAATTGGAGATTACCATTTTCATCTAATAAATAAATTTTATCGGTTCTGTGTTTTTCAATCACTTGTTCTAATACTTTTGAGTCTTGTTTGGTCCAGAATTGTCCACCTTCATACTCTGATAGGTATAACCAAAAATTATGCATGCCTAAATAGTCACCTATTGTTTTTAGTGAACCATCAAGTCTCCTTCCTTCCCAACCAACAACCTCTCCTGCTTCATTATGTAAATCAATAACCTTTACTTGGGTGTCTAAAAGTGCAAATTCTATGGGATCTATGGTGCCGGATAATCCCCTGTCTAGATAAACTCCCCTTCTGGGGTTCATTACTTTTTTAACTCCTCTAAATTCCGTGGTATTATCAACGTTGGGATCGTTTAACTCTGCGCTCGCTGCAGTTATGGTAAATAGTTCGTGGGCCAATCTTTTGTATGCAACTCGAGGATCAACTGCTCCGTATAATTTTATTCCGTCTTGAAGTTCCTCGATCATCTGTGCGTCCGTAAATTTTGAATCCTTTCTATTTTTCATTAACATCCCAAACTGTTCTCTGAAGTCTTCGTTTTTAAAAAGCGTATCAAGCCATTCCCCGTTTAGTTTAATTTCTGCTTTGTCGAAAGCCTCCCATATGTTTTCCATAGATTCATTAGCATGGTCTCTCCAAATTCCATACGCCCTATGAAGTTTAAGCCGTGCCTTAATGTGGCCTCGTAGTTCGTCTACATTGTACTCGTCTTGCCTCTGATTATTTTCGTTAAACGATGACTGTGCCTCAACCATTCCTGATTCCAATTCACCGAAATTCCAGGCGATTTCTTCATATCGTTTGGCTTCCAGTCTTGCTTCCCAAACAGCCATTTGTTGCATCGCCATCGTTTCTAGATCCGCGTAGGTTTTGGGTTGACTGTAAGTAATGCCTCGTCTTTGCCAATCTCTTAGCCCCCTCGCTTCTTTATGAGGCTTCAAATTGGTTTCAATAGGCAAGTGGGGCATTGCGGGATCAAAATGAACCTCGTGTCTACTTTGTCGATTGTTGGATTTTAGGATCCGACGTTGATTCCCTTCGTGATCTCTGATTGGTTCTGACATATTATTTTGCGTATTTAAGTTAGTAAACTACTTATAGGCTACCCCCTTAGCCTCGCGTTGTCAAGTGGACTCGGGCCGAAATATATCCCTTCTTACTGTATTTAGTCCAGCGAAGCTGGGCCAAATCAGTCTAGAAGGAGTTATACCCGCAACAATCTCAATTGTGAAGGGTATAAAGGCGTTTTGGGAATTAAAGGATTAAAGAATTAAAGAGTTAATGGGTTAAAAAATTAAGGAATTTAGATTAAGGCAACTTTTTTGTCTTTCTCCATCGCGCCAAGACTAGTTAGTCTGCTGGCATTTTTCAGTTCTTCAGGTGTGACTGCATGAATATGTAAGTCAAAATCGATGCCAGCTGTCTGACGATATAAAATTCTTAATCTCTCATCCTGGTCAAGATTTGAGAATGCATGCGAAAGGATCAATAAATCCACATCGCTGTCTTTTTTTGCCTGGTTTTTTGCCCACGAACCAATTAAATACGCACGGTCCACGACAATTTTCGCTTTTAGTTTTTTTAAATAGGCAATTAGGTTTTTTTTGACAATTCTTTGGCTAACCATAAATAAATCTCCTTGGTTTTTTCATAAGTTGGCATCACTTTTTCTTCGCATCCTTCCAGTGTTCTTTTGCCTGTTCAATCCAGAGATTTGTTTCTTCTTCGCTCATTTTTTTCTTTTATCTAACATTTTATAGGATATCCCTCTTAGCCTCGCGTTGTCAAGGACGGGGCCGAAATATATCCCTTCTTACTGTATTTAGTCCAGCTAAGCTGGGCTAAATCAGTCTAGAAGGAGTTATACCCGCAACAATCTCAATTGTGAAGGGTATAAAGGCGTTTTGGGAATTAAAGGATTAAATTTATAATTCCCTAATCCGTTAATTGTTTCAATTGTTTTGTTACTGAAATTCTCCTTGCAAATATAAATATTTGTGATAAAATATGCTAAGATTAATAAATTATATATAAAAACATATGCAGCTGCAAAGCATTAGAGTACAAAAACTTATTACTTTTTCTCCTCAATTACACGCAATGGTTAAACAAAAAGCAGAACGGCTTGGCCTTACCTTTGCCGAATACTTAAGAATGCTTGCGGCCAGCGACGTAAAAAAAGAGGTTGAAGATTTATATCTTCTTGATCAAAAAACAGAAGAAAAAGTCGGTCTTGCCGTAAAGGATTTCCGTGATAAAAATTACACCCTGATTAAAAACAAAAAAGCGCTTAAAACGCATCTGGCCAATCGTTAAATAATTATGTACGAGCTAGCCCTGACCAAGGTCTTTGATAAAGACTATCGAAGTTTTGTCAAAGGAAATAAAGATGTCGAAAGAAAAATCCTCAAGGCCTTAGAACTTGGTGATTTACGATTAATTTGGGATTTTGCTCAAGTCTGATTAACGATGCTTTTAATAGTTCCAGATTTGATTTCGTGATGGTGAGGTACGACGCAAGTCTTTTTCGCAGCTTTTCAATAATTACATGGTATTTTAAGGGCGTCACTTTTGGCATGTAATCATCCAGAAACAATTAACGGAAAATTGAATCTAAAAAAAGGGGATGGCTCGTTCTTTTTGCTTCTTAATTTAAGAGGTATCGTTATGTTTTCTTCTTTGTAAAGTTCAATCAACGAAGAAGCAGTGTAAGAGATTTCGTTTATTGTCTCTTCTAGGGTTTCACCTTGGGCATAACAATCCTTCCAGTTGGGACACTTGGCTACAAAGCCACCACTATCACCCTCAACAATAATCGGTAATTCGTATTCAAAAATGGTAAGTTTTTTTTGTTTTTTCATGACCATCGTATTATACAACTTTTTTGTCAAAGTTATACAGTCTCGGCCAGTCAAGATTTAATAATGTTAGCGGGTTAACGAGTTCGCGAGTTAGGAGATTTTAAATCACTTTAAATCAATCGTCAGCTTCATGTTTAGCGCTTCCGCAAGACGTTTGAGAAAAGAAAGAGAAGGGGTTGTTAGAGCATTTTCGACACGAGAAATTACCGATTGTTTAGTGTTTAATTTATACGCCAAATCTTTCTGTGTTATCCGCTTTTTTAAGCGCGCTAGAATTAACGCTCTGGCTATTTTGTATTCAACTTCGGAATCCTTAAGCGCCTTTAAAACCTTAGGATCTTTTAATAATATTGTTTTGTGGGCTTGAAAATCCATAACTCCTCCTATGTAGTTATAGATATATATCACAATTTTGCGATATTAGTCAATAGCGGCTTTGGGATTCCAATAGGCGCCTTCTGGCTGTATTTATTTCTTTTTTGGGTGTCTTTTGTTTCTTTTTGGTAAATCCGTGAAGAAGTAAGAAAGTTTGCTCTTTTATGGTTTTATAAAAGAAACGCAGACTGTCTTGGCCCAAAATACGAATTTCCCAAAGATCGGTTCCCGAAATCTTTTTAACATGAGGTTGTCTCATATTAATTCCAAAATCTGTAAGTAGGTTGAAGGAATTAATAACTTTTGACTTAGCAACCGGAGAAAGGTTTTCGATAAAATCAAAAACCGGCTTCTGGCCAGAAGGAGACTCGTAATAAATTATTTTCCATTTAGGGCTCACTTTTTCTGTCACTCTTGTTTTAGGATATCCCCCTTAGCCTCGCGTTGTCAAGATTTAACAATGTTGGCGGGTTAAAGAGTTAGTCCTTATATTTTTCCACCTTTTCGATAAATTTTTCCACTTCGGGAAGAAATTTTTTGGCGTCTTGATAGACCTTGTCAGCCACATCTTCGTTGTATACCTCTCTCAAATCAAATTCCCCACTACTATAAGTCGTGATGTGATATGCTGAATATGTGGTTGATTCTGTCCAAATCACCAGTGAGGAACGG
>JACPZF010000007.1 GCA_016195615.1 Candidatus Gottesmanbacteria bacterium
ATACCGAGCGTAAACACCAATCGCTTGGTAAAAAAACACCGGAGTCGGTGTACTTTAACAAAAATTAACAGAGAAAGGAGGTGATAAAATCTATCTTGAAATCGTCGTTTAGTGGTCTTGACAAGGGGTACACTTTAACCTCAATAATTTATTTGGCGCCATTATTGTTTCTTTTACTGCCGTACTCTTGGGGGGGGCTTACTCCTAACGCAGATTAAAACTGTCACTCTTTTTACTAATCCCAAAGGTATTATCTTTGCCATCTTGGCCGGAATTTGTGCCCTAGGCATAGACTATTTTGCCCTACGCACTTACAGTTCTGGCTTGTCAATTTCCATTGGCGGGCCGATTATTATCGGAGGCAGCATAGCGGTGGCTTCGGTGGTAGGCTTTCTCTTGGGAGACTCCCTTACTTTTCTTAAAATTCTTGGTCTTATTTTGATAATTTTTGGTTCTGCTATCCTTGCCTCTTTTAGCAAATAATCCCGACGTTTAGGTACGATTTAACCTCCGAGGTTGAATCTATTCTATTTAACTTCCACTGACGCCAGAATTAGCACGTGCTTTTTCGCAAATGATTTATCCTCGCAATTGACAATCAGGGTTATTTTTGGCGACAATTAAAGCGATGTTTAAAAAACTTTCTCTATTTTTACTCATTCTTTCTGTTTTTATTCTTTCCGCTTGCGGCCAGCCGCCGCCTGATCGAACACTGCGTTTTTATACCGGCACGATTAAAGTCGAAGGAAATTATTACGTGGTGGAAACCGATAATGATAAGTTTCGCCTAAGAAGTACCTTTCTCGATTTAGCCCCCTATTTAAATAAAAAAATGCGGCTCCATGGCCAGTTTTCGCAGGATGTCTTTTTTGTCGATGACATCAAGCTTCCCCAGCAGTAGATAGGGCCGCAAGGGTTTTATTTAGTGCCTCTTCTTTGGAGTTTTCATAGGTATCAATGGTCAAATCATAATATTTCGGCTCCCAAAAATCCGACACGCCATAAATTCTCGTCCACTTTTTTAAATTTTCCCTTTCTCGAACTTCAATTTCTTCCTTTGCTTCCTCTACAGTCAAGTTGTCACGGTTTACCAATCTGTCGATTCTTAAGGCATCGTTACAAACCAATAAAATCTTAAAAACGTCTTTTAAATCCCTAGCCAAAAACCCTGTTAACCACCCTTCCATGATTAAATTTTTTTCTTGTTGTAGTTTTTCTTTTACCAGGCTATCTATTTCCAAAGTTATACTATCAGGCCGAAGCGATGTTTCTTCTAGGGGTAAATTATGTTCTAGGCAATACTTGCGAAAAAGTTCTCCGGTGGAGTGTCTTTCCCAACCGAGTTTTTCGGATAGCAACTTTGAGAGCGTTGTCGTACCGGTGCAAACCAGGCCGGAGATGGTAATGTTGGGATATTTCATTAGAAATTAAGAATTAAAAATTTGAAATTTATCCCTTGGTGTTCATCACTATCGTCTTATACCTCGTCATTTCGGAAATTAAATATTTCGCTCCTTGGACCATCCCTAATCCGGAATGTTTAAAACCCGTAAAAGGAAAATGGTCAGGACCTCTGGCATCTTTACCATTGATTTGAATCGACCCGACCTCGAGGGCCTCGGCTACGGCCCATGCCTTATCGATATCTTTGGTAAAAACGCTCGACTGCAAGCCATATTCTGACTGATTGGCTGTAGCTACCGCCTCTTCCCAACTGGCTACTTTCAGTACCGGCAAAATCGGACCAAACGGTTCTTCCCAAGCGAGACGCATTTTCTTTGTCACTTCGGTTAAAATCGTCGCCTCCATATTTCGCCCCTCTCTTTTTCCGCCCAATACCACTTTGGCTCCCATATTGACCGCGTCTTCCAAAAGTTCGGCAATGTATCCGGCAGTACGATCATTAATGATGGGGCCCAGAGTGTTTTCTTTAATTCTTGGATCGCCCAAGATATATTTTTTGCTAACGCTTTTTTTCAGAAGCTCGACAAACTCGTCATGACATTTTTCTTCCACAAGAACTCTTTTAATACCAGTACATCTTTGCCCGCCGTAAGAAAATGACCCTTTGGCAATTTCGTCAGCGGCTTGGACCAAATCGGCATCGGCTAGAACAATCGAGGCGTCTTTGCCGGATAGACCAAATAAGAGTTTTTTCATACCGGCCTTATGCGCCACTTCGTCAGCGGTTTCAAAACTTCCGGTTAAATTAATCGCGTCAATTAAAGGATGAGTGACTAAAAAATCGCCGATATCTTCGCCCTTACCAGTCACGCAGTTTAAAACCCCATCAGGCAAACCCGCCTGGCGAAACAGTTCTACCATATGGAGCGAAGAAATCGTTCCTTGAGTTGAGGGTTTTAAAATAACCGTGTTGCCGGAAACCAAAGCAGCGACAATTTTGGGCGCGCCCTCGTTGATCGGATAATTAAAAGGGGGAATGGCTAAAACCACGCCCAAGGGTACGCGCCTCGCGATCGCGACTTTATTTTTTTTGTATCCCGGAAAAGCCGACGATTCCCAAACGTCGCCGACAAGCCTTCTTCCCTCTTCGGCGTAATAATCAATTAAGTCTACTGTACGGAGCACTTCGTCTTCTGCTTCCGAAAAGGGTTTGCCGATTTCCAAAATGATTAAATCGCGTAAAAGATCCACATTGTCGCGGATTAAGCCCGCCGTCTTATGAAGAAGATCTACGCGTTCATGAATTAGCATTCCTTCCCAACCTTTTTGGGCATTTTTAGCGCTTTCCACCGCCATTTCTGCCTCTTCTTTGGTCACTGAAGGCACAATTCCGACAATGGCATTATCAATCGGGGAGTGAATCTCGATAAATTTATCAGTTGCCGAAGAAGTCCAGGCGCCAGCGGCAAAAAACTTAAAAACCGCTGGTTTTTGGGAAGTCTTAATATCTGAAAAGTTGCTCGCCATAGATTTTAGTATACACCACTTTCTTCGGTACTGAGCCAGCACATGGTATCC